>JBJEQM010000402.1:0-4185 GCA_051881755.1 Oscillospiraceae bacterium | reverse complement strand
AAACTTACCAACCATTTTGGAAAACTCCTCACTATATTATCAAGAACGTTCTTAAAGCGAGGGAAAAGCAATGAAAAAGCAGGACGCCGACAAAATAATATCTTCATACGTCAGAAAGCTGTTCGGGTTTGCCATGTCTAAGCTGTCGAATATTTACGAGGCGGAGGAGCTTGCGGCGGAGATCACCTTTCAGGTGTATAACGCTTTGCTGAAGCAGGATAATATTGAAAATCCCGACGGGTATATCTACCGCATTGCTCAAAATGTGTACGCGCGGCACATTGACGGCAGGAAGCAAACCGCCGTTGACGGGCTTGAGTATGTCCCCGACAGCAGAGATTTCACGCAAGAATTGATAGACAGCGAAAGCTATGGGATTCTTCGGCGTGAGATAACATATCTTTCAAGACAGCAGCGTGAGATAATCGTCCTGCATTATTTTCACGACAAGAAAGTCAAGGAAATTGCAACGCTTCTTTCCCTTAACGAAAATACGGTAAAATGGCATTTAGCCTGCTCACGAAAGGAGTTAATCTCAGGTATGGAAAAGACAAGAACTACGGGAACTCTCGGCACAGAGCCGATACGATTTTGCGATATGGGGCATTGCGGTTGTTCGGGATCAAAAGGTGATACCACAGACTTTCTCGCAAAGGTCATCATCCAGAACATCGCTTATGCGGCATATCATCAGCCGAGGACTATCAACGAAATTGCCGAGGAGCTTGGCATCAACCCCATTTTCGTTGAGGACGAGGTCGCCGTTCTCGAAGAATACGGCTTTATGGACAAGTTGAAAAACGGAAAATATCGCACCAATATACGGATATATGAGCCAAACGAAACTCGGCACAGGATCTACAGAGAGATCGAGCCGAAGTACACCAAACTTTTTGCCGAAAAATTCTTCGCACCGATTCTTGAAACAATAACCGAAATACCCGAATGGCTTCACATTCCCGACAATGACATAAACCTTATGAAATGGTGTCTTGTGTGCTTTATGGCACATAAGCTTATAGAGGCAAATGGCTGCGACTATTCAAAATATTTCATAAAGCGTCCCGATGGCGGCGATTATATTGCTTTTGCTGTCCTTGACGTAAAGCCCGATTGGGACACAAGCGAAGCCGATTCGGATATTTATTGGAGCTGCGGAGATATGGGACGGAACAACTTTTCAGACGGAATATGGTGGAAGAGCTGGCAGTTTGACTGCTATTGGACCGGAAGAACAGGCGGCTGGAGGGATAATCTTAACGAGGATTTTGACAAGATATATTTTTGGTTGAAAAATCAACTTCCCGAAACCACAGCCAATGCCGAAAGCTACGCACGTTTGCTTGATAAAGGCTACCTTATTAAAAACGGCAACAGCTACAAGTGCAATCTTATCCTTTGTGACAATGAAAGAAAGTGGCTTGAATATATTCCCGATGCTACTGAGGAGGTAAGGAAATTATCCTGCCAATATGCCATCGAGGTAGAGAAAGCGGAGCTTATCGGTCAGCCCGAGCATATGCACGAGCTGATAAAAAGTTTGAGCAAAACCGCCGCCGGCATGCTTCACACAAGAGTGATGAAAGCTTTGCTTGATATGGGTGTGCTGAAATTGCCTACCGAGGAGCAGGCAAAAGGCTTGTGTACCATAATGTTTATGGACGAATAAAAACGGCGCAGGTTGGAAATTCCGACCTGCGCTTAATTATTAGCTGCTGTCTGAAATGTTTTTCCGGTATCACCGAAACGCTCTGCAGGTAAGCTCGATGTCCTCGTCGGTATGCGCTGCCGAAACGAACATTGCTTCAAATTGAGAGGGCGCGGTGTATATGCCACGTTCAAGAAGCTTGTTGAAATGCTCCGCATATTTCTGCCTGTCCGATGTGCAGGCGGTGTCATAGTCGGTCACGGGAACATCGGTGAAAAATGCCGTAAGCAGCGAGCCTGCGCGGTTAACGTTCAATCCCGCCTCTTTCATGGCGTACTCCAGCCGTGCGGACTTTCTTTCCAGTTCATCATAAATATGCGTATCGTCCATGAGAATTTTCAGCATAGCTGCTCCCGCGGCAACGGCAACGGGATTTCCCGACAAAGTTCCTGCCTGATATACAGACCCCAGCGGCGCAACGCACTCCATTATCTCCGCTCTTCCTCCGTAAGCGGCAAGGGGCATTCCTCCGCCGACTATTTTTCCCAGCGTTGTCAAATCGGGAGTGATACCGTACAGCTGCTGGGCTCCTCCGAGAGAAAGACGAAATCCCGTGATGACCTCGTCAAAGATAAGCAGCGAGGAATATTTCTCGGTAATATCACGCAGAAAACGAAGAAAGCCCTCCTTCGGCGGAACAACACCCATATTTGCGGCGCAGGGCTCGACGATAACACACGCTATATCCTTTCCGTATCTGTCAAACAGCTCCTCCACCGATTTTTCATTGTTATAATCCGCAAGAAGAGTGGTCTCGGTATATCCCTTAGGGACTCCCGCGCTGTCGGGGACGGAATTGGTCAGCAGACCCGAACCGCCCTTTACAAGAAGCCCGTCCGAATGTCCGTGATAGCAGCCCTTGAATTTAACTATCATATCCCTGTGAGTATATCCCCTTGCGGCACGGACAGCGCTCATGACCGCTTCCGTACCCGAATTAACAAGGCGGAGCATTTCCATGGACGGCATACATTGCCGTATCAGCTCTGCAAGCTCTATCTCTCCGCGGTGACACGCTCCGAAGGTAAGTCCTTTTTCGGCAGCTCTGCGAACGGCTTCAATGACCTCGGGACGTCCGTGCCCGAGAATATTCGGACCCCATGAGCATACATAATCAATATACTCATTATTGTCGGCATCGTAAATTTTATCTCCCTCTGCCCGTTCGATAAACAGAGGGGAACGTCCCACGCTGTTAAACGCCCGAACAGGGCTGTTCACTCCTCCCGGCATAAATTTTTTCGCCTGCTCATACAGCTTTTCCGAATTGGTAGTGTTCATATAAAAATCCTTTCTGTCATAAGCAGCCGAAGCTAAGATCATTCAATATCCAGAGCGTGATATGTAATAATAATATCAGCGCCGGCTCTTTTTATTGCCGTAAGATTTTCCTTAATTATCCTCTGCTCATCTATCCAGCCGCGCTCCGCAGCCGCTTTGACCATGGAATATTCACCGCTGACATTATATGCGGCAATAGGCACATCAAAGCGCTGCCGCGCAGACTTCAATACGTCCAGATAAGCAAGGGCAGGCTTTACTATTATCATATCCGCGCCCTCGTCAATATCGTCCGCTATCTCACGCATAGCCTCCCTGCCGTTGCGGCAGTCCATCTGATAGGTACGGCGGTCGCCGAAGCAGGGCGCAGATTCTGCGGCGTCCCGAAACGGAGAATAATATCCCGAAGCATATTTTGCGCTGTATGACATTATCGGTATATCCGCAAAGCCGTTATCGTCCAGCGCGGTGCGTATAGCAGCGACACGTCCGTCCATCATATCCGAGGGGGCGACGATATCCGCTCCCGCCTTTGCCATGCTGACCGCCGCCTTTGCCAGCAGCGGCAGAGTTTCATCGTTAAGTATCTTTCCGTCCGCGACCACTCCGCAGTGACCGTGGGAAGTATACTCGCACAGGCAGATATCCGCAATAACAATAAGCTCGGGATAATTTTTCCTGATATATCTCACCGCGTTCTGTACAACTCCGTTATCGTCGTATGCTCCCGAAGCAAGCTCGTCCTTATGCTCGGGTATACCGAAAAGAAGCACGCCTGCTATCCCCTTTTGCCGCACTCTGTCCATTATCTCGGGCAGCCTGTCCACGGAATACTGATATATCCCCGGCATAGACTCCACGGGTATTTTTTTATCTTCGCCAAAAACAACGAACACAGGATAAATAAGCTCCTTTGGAGAGAGCCGCGTTTCGGCGGTAAGTTCACGCATTGCCTCGCTGCTGCGAAGTCTTCTGAATCTTTTCATTTTCGGTCAGCCTTTCTATTTTTTCAATCATGCCGTCGGCAGTAAAGCTGTCGGCAATAAATACATTCTCCCTATCAACGGATTGCGTCTTAAAAAGCTCCTCTGCGGTAATATTGCCGATGCATACTATTTTCGTCCTGTGGGAAACGGTATATCCCGAGCCGAAAAAAGCCCTTACTCCCGAGCCGCTGGCAAAGGTGAGAAAATCGG
>JBJEQM010000401.1:0-4194 GCA_051881755.1 Oscillospiraceae bacterium | reverse complement strand
GGGTATGATTATTTCACCACTACCCTGTCTATCAGCCCGTACAAAAACGCGGACAAGCTCAACGAGATCGGCGAGGAGCTTGCGGAAAAGTACAATATAAAATATCTTACGTCGGATTTCAAGAAAAAGAACGGTTACAGACGTTCCTGCGATATTTCGCGGGAGTACGGAATGTATCGTCAGAATTACTGCGGCTGCGTTTTTTCCATGAGGGAACGCGAGGAAGCCGTAAAGCATAATATGGAGGGTCAAAATGGATATTAAGGGATTTACTTACGGCTACGGCGCGGGAAAGGGTATGTTCACCTCTCCCGAGGCGAAAATATCTATGGAGAAGCTGGCATCGCTGGGCGGAAACTGGGTCGCCCTTGCCATGACGGTCACGCAGGAGCATTTTTACTCCACACGCTTCGGCTTCGATTACCGCAGGACTGCCACCGACAAGGAGCTTACCTATGCAATAAACAAGCTGAAAGCACTTGGCTTAAAGGTATGCTTAAAGCCTATCCTCAACAACGAGGACGGCACATGGCGTGCAAATATCGGCTTTCCCGAGGCTGACTGGGGCGATGTGAACTACTGGAAGGAGTGGTTTTCCTGCTACACGGCGTTTATATGTCACTATGCGGAAATTGCCGAGGACACAGGCTGTGAGATGCTTTGTATCGGCTGCGAAATGCTTGGCACGGAGCGCAAGGAGGACTACTGGCGCAGACTCGTTGAAGAGGTGCGCAAAATATATCACGGTCAGCTGATATACAATGCAAATCACGGCAAGGAGCGCAATATAAAATGGTTTGACGCGGTAGATCTTATCGGCACATCGGCGTACTTCCCCGTTGCGCAAAAGCCGGGCGAAAGCCTTGAAAACATGACGGCGGCGTGGAACAATGTCAAGGGCTACCTCCGCGAGATATCCGAGGAAAACGGCGGCAAGAAGATAGTGTTCATGGAGATAGGCTGCCGAAGCGCTCTGGGCTGTGCCATGATGCCGTGGGATTTTACGCACCGCGATCTGCCCTACAATGAGGACGAGCAGGCGAACTTCTATCAGTCCGCCATGACCGCCATGTGGGACGAGCCTTGGTTCGGCGGCTTCTTCTGGTGGGATTGGTACACGTTCCTGCCGAAAAAGGAACAGGAAACGGGCTTTTCAATTTACGGCAAAAAGACGGAAAATATCGTCCGCGAATGGTATACAACAAAGTAAGAACCTGTCTTCACAAGATATGTGTGCGAATTTTCGAGCATAATTTTGTTGCAGACAAGGCAAAAATGCGCAGGCGTGCTGTCGCACGGCAAGCATTTTTAAGGCAGTCTGCGGCAAAATTTGCCGAAAAGATGTGCGCATACGCTTGTGAAGACAGGTTTTAATAAATCAGCGTGACCGCGATAATCGCAGTCACGCTTTTCTTTTGCCCTGTTATACACTTTGGGGTCTTTTTCGCGGCGCGTTACCGGGGAGATACCTCCCCAGCTGCGGCGCTGTGCTTTGTAAAATTTACGCTGTTTCTTCTTGCTCATTTTTTCGAGGGGTATAAACTTTTCCATAGCAATTTCTCCTTTAATATAATAAAAAATGCACACCCGTACAGACGGACGCGCATAAATGTATAAATATACTACAGCGAAAGTCCGGGCGGACATTTCGCCTGCTGCCGTCTTGATATTCGGTTATGTTTTATTATGTACGGTATTGTCATTTTTCCGCCCTCCTTTCCGTAATTTTTGAATATATTCATCGGCTTTAAAGCTTGATGATAAGAATAGCACACTTTTTGGGAATTGTCAAGTTTTTTGCCATTTATGTATAATTTTTTCAATTGACTTTATTATGATATCTGATATAATTATAATAGATAAATGCAGTATAAACCTGCTGAAAATGCAGAAAATATCATCAAAATATATGTACAGATTGTAAAAAAGGAGGGAATTTCCCGGAGGGGAAAAAATATTTATGAAGGATAAAATTTTCGGAGTTTTGCAGAGGGTAGGACGCTCCTTTATGCTGCCTATCGCCCTGCTGCCCGTGGCGGGACTGCTTCTCGGCATTGGAAGCTCCTTTACCAACCCCACCACGCTGGAGACCTATCACCTCACGGGCATTATCTATGAGGGCGGCTTGCTTTACACCATACTCGACATTATGAGCAAGACGGGCAGCGCCGTTTTTGACAATCTCGCGCTGCTCTTTGCCATGGGCGTTGCCATCGGTATGGCGAAAAAGGAAAAGGAAGTCGCGGCGCTGTCGGGCGCGGTTAGCTACCTCATTATGAACACCGCCATAAGCGCGCTGATAAATGCCCACGGCGGCGTTGAAGCCATGGCGCCCAACTCTACCGCGTCAACGCTGGGTATCACCACCCTGCAAATGGGCGTTTTCGGCGGTATCATTGTCGGTCTGGGCGTTGCGGCGCTCCACAATAAATTTTACAAGATACAGCTGCCTCAGGTGCTTTCATTCTTCGGCGGCACAAGGTTTGTACCTATTATATCCAGTATTGTATACCTTGTTGTAGGAATTGCCATGTTTTACATCTGGCCCGTTGTACAGGCAGGTATTGCCATGCTTGGACAGCTTGTGCTTGAGTCGGGCTACGCGGGCACATGGATATACGGTACGATTGAGAGAGCGCTTATCCCCTTTGGTCTGCACCATGTATTCTATATGCCGTTCTGGCAGACGGAGCTCGGCGGCTCAATGATAATCGACGGTGTGACCGTGACGGGCGCACAGAATATTTTCTTTGCGGAGCTTGCGTCAAAAGCCACCGAGCATTTCTCCGTATCGGCTACAAGATTTATGTCGGGCAAATTCACCTTTATGATATTCGGTCTGCCAGCGGCGGCTCTGGCGATGTACAAGGCTGCACGTCCCGAGAAGAAAAAGGCGGTAGGCGGTCTGCTGCTCTCCGCAGCGCTTACTGCCATGATAACAGGTATCACCGAGCCTATCGAATTTACTTTCCTGTTTGTTGCACCTGTAATGTATGCTGTACACTGCGTGCTGGCGGGACTTGCATATATGATAATGCACATCTGCAACGTTGGCGTTGGTACAACATTCTCCGGCGGACTTATCGACCTTACTCTGTTCGGCGTACTGCAAGGCAACGCCAAGACAAACTGGATATGGATAGTTATTGTGGGTCTTGTTTACGCAGTTGTATATTACTTTGTATTCTACTTTATGATAACAAAATTCAACTTCAAGACTCCCGGCAGAGAAGCAGACGACGAGGAAACAAAGCTTTACACCCGCAAGGACATGGAGAACAAAAACAAGGCGGCAGTCGAAGCCGCAGGCGGCGATAACAAAGTCAGCGCGCTTATTCTGAAAGGTCTGGGCGGCAAGGACAATCTTTCCGACCTTGACTGCTGCGCTACCCGTCTGCGCGTTACCGTCAAGGACGCAGGCAAGGTAAGCGAGGGTACGCTGAAAGCAAGCGGCGCATCGGGCGTGATAATCAAGGGCAACGGCATACAGATAATATACGGTCCGCAGGTATCGGTGATAAAATCAAATCTGGAGGATTTTCTCGATACGGCGGAAGCGGACAAATTGGACAATATTGCGGAAATTCCTGCCGCGGAAGAGACTGCATCGGAGGAAGCCCATGAGGATAATGCCAATGCAGAGGTGCTGTACTCCCACCTTAACGGCACGGTTGTCAAGCTGGAGGACGTTGAGGACGAGGCATTCTCGGCAAAAATTCTCGGCGACGGCATAGCCGTTGAGCCGACTGAGGGCAAGCTTTACGCTCCCTGCGACGGAACGGCGGTCATGGTCTTTGAAACAAAGCACGCTGTAAATATCCTGTCAAAGGCAGGCTGTGAGATACTGCTTCACATCGGTATCGACACGGTGAAGCTGAACGGACAGCACTTTGAAGCCCATGTCAGCGACGGTCAGGAAATTCACAAGGGCGACCTGCTCATAACATTCGATATTGATAAAATACACGAAGCGGGTTACAAGACCACCACGCCTATGATAATCTGCAACACGGATAATTACAGCGCCGTAAATGTCACCGCAGGCGGCAGTATTTCTGCCGGAGACAAAATAATCGAACTGAACTGATATTCCCTCTCCCGACAGTATTATACTGTCGGGAGATTTTCTTTGCGAATTTATACTAATACTAATAACCAATAAAAGTGTAGACAAAAAATCTGCGCAAAATCCAT
>JBJEQM010000400.1:0-17420 GCA_051881755.1 Oscillospiraceae bacterium | reverse complement strand
CTTATCGGGTATGACGACTTTAACAAGACCTCTATGTCAAAGATACTCGCCGTGCCCCTCATGCTTTTCACCCTTATGACAGTCACCACCCCGTGGACAAAGCTGCTGTTTTATATTGACGAAAACGGCGCGTACCGCTTCGGCTCCCTGCATTTTCTCGCCACGGCGGTAATGTCCGTTTACGTCGTGACGGGCATCGCGTTCCTTATAATATACAGAAACAATATCAGCAGACTGCAGCTTGTTTCCGCCCTTATCTTTACTCTTGGAGCGGCGCTGGGAATGTATATACAGAAATTCTTTTTCCCGAATATGTCCGTCGGCATGGCTGTTGCGGCGCTGACCGTCATTATGCTGAATTTCTCCGTCCAGACCCCCGACTCATACCAGCTCATGCGCACCATGGAGGAGCTTAAAAAGGCTAAAAAACAGGCGGAGGACGCCAAAAAAGCCAAGGAGCTTTTCCTTGCCAATATGTCACATGAGATACGCACGCCCATAAACAGTATTCTCGGCATGAACGAGATGATAATACATAAAAGCACCGACCACGATATACTGAAATACGCCGAAACTGCACGTAAATCGGGCGTGACCCTGCTGACGATGATAAACAACGTGCTTGACCATACCAAGCTATCCACGGGAGAGCTGGAGCTTAGCTGCGAACCCTTTGAGTCCCGCACATTCTTCGAGATCGTCATTGACGAGGGCGCCGCGATGGCAAAGGAAAAGGGGCTGTATTTCAAGGCAAATATCCCCACGGACTTTCCGCGCACCTTGCAGGGAGACTCCCTGCGCATACGGCAGATATTGCAGAATTTTATATCCAACGCGGTAAAATTTACCTCGGAGGGCGGAGTTACATTTACGGCAAAATATAAGTCCTCGGGTGCAAGCACTATTACCGCCGAGTTCAGCGTCTCCGATACGGGCTGCGGCATGGAAAAGCAGGATACCGACAGGATATTCCAAAGCTTTGTGCGGCTCAATTCTGCGGGAAATTACAGTCTTGAGGGCGCTGGACTCGGTCTTTCAGTCAGCGCGGAGCTGGCGGAGATAATGCACGGCAGGATAGACGTTGACAGCGAAAGCGGCATTGGCAGCACATTTACCTTCACCCTCGATATAATGGTAAAGGACAGCGCTCCCGCAGGCGAGATATTTATTTCGTGCAGCGCAGGAGAGAGCAGGCACGGCGGCGGGGTAAACATTTACGCCCCCGAAGCGCGTGTTCTTGCGGCGGACGACTGCGAGGTAAACCTGTTCATCATTACGGAGCTGCTGAAGCAGTTCGGTATCCACGCGGACATTGCCGCAAGCGGAGACAAATGCATTGAGCTGGCGGCAGAGACGGCATACGACCTTATTATCGTCGACCATATGATGCCTCCGCCCGACGGTATCGAGGTACTGCATACCATAAAGGAGACAGCGGGCTTTGCAAGCAGCACCACCCCCGTTGTGGTGCTGACCGCCAACGCCGTTGTAGGCGCCCGCGAGCAGTATATCAATGAGGGCTTCGACGGCTATATGTCCAAGCCCGTGACCTTTAAGGCACTGTCGGATATACTGGTAAAATTCCTGCCCGAGCAGACCGTGCAGTATACAGCCGATATTTCCGCAGACGGAGACGTGTTCTCCAATGTAAATCTTGCACATATCGATATAAAGGGCGCGGTGAAAAAATGCGGCAGCATGGAGGTCTACACGGAGCTTCTGCGCAATTTTGCAGGCAGCACCGCCGACTATGCCGCGCGGCTCGAAAAGGCAGCCGAAAGCAAGTCCACTGCGGAATATGCGGAAATATCCGCCCGTGTGAAAAAGGAAGCGGCGGAGATAGGCGCGGCAAATCTGTCCGATATGGCAAAGCTTCAGGAAATGTTTGCAGGCATAGGTCGGTACGAGGACGTTATCTCCCTCCACCGCGATTTTGTCAACACCCTTGTGCAGGTCACTGCGGAGGCGGAGAAAAATATTATCGGAAAGACGGAGCTTTAAAATGAAAATATCTGTATTTTATCAGCACATATGCGAAGCGGCGGAGCAGACAGGCAGACCTTTGCAGGATATACTGTCCGAAGTGCGCGGCATGGGTATACAATATATCGAAGCCGACCTTGACGATATGCTGCGGGACGATGACTATATCCAGCGGCTGAAAGATTCGGGGTTAAATATATCGTCCGTATACGCCTTTTACGACCTTGTACACGATAACAGCCGCTGCAGAATGACGCGTCATATACAAAAAGCCGCCGAATCGGACTGCGGCAGGATAATGATAATACCCGGCTTTTACTCCTCGGAGGACATTGCCGTGCGCGAGGACGAACGGAACAAAATGCTCCTCGGCATGAGGGAGATATGCGGTCTTGCGGAGGAAAAGGGCATTGTGCCCATGATAGAGGATTTCGACAGCGCGGCAAGTCCCATTGCCGACGCAGAGGGTATGCTGTGGTTTTTGGAGCGCATACCGTCCCTGCGTGTGGCGTTTGACACGGGCAATTTTATGTACAGCTCCAAGTCGGAAACGGAAGCGTTTCAAATGCTCCGCGATAAAACAGTACACGTTCACTGCAAGGACAGGAGCCTTGATATCAAGCCTCACTGCGGCTTTACAACGGCGGTGGACGGCAGGGTGCTTTATCCTGCGGCGGTAGGAGACGGCTGCATAAAAATGGCGGAGATAGTTGACGCGCTGGAAAGCAGCGGCTTTGACGGCATATATGCCATCGAGCATTTCGGCGCGGACGATCAGCTATACTATATAAAAAAGAGTGCCGAATGGCTGAAAGGCAGGGCAAAATGATACGGGTCACGGTATGGAATGAGTTTGTGCATGAGCGTGAATACGAGGGAATACGTGCGGTATATCCCGATGGCATACACGGCTGTATCGCGGAGTTTCTCGGCAGGAACGAGGATATCATCGTCACGGCGGCGACCCTTGACATGGATAATCAGGGGCTCAGCGAGGAGCTTCTGCGCAATACCGATGTGCTTATCTGGTGGAGCCACGCCCGTCAGGACGATATAACCGACGAAAATGTGCGGCTCGTTGCGCGGCACGTTCACTCGGGCATGGGGCTTATCGCCCTCCACTCGGCGCATTTCAGCAAAATAATGAAGTCTCTGCTGGGCACTACCATGACATTGAAATGGCGCGATAACGACAGGGAAAAGCTGTGGTGCGTCTCCCCTGCCCACCCTATCGCGGCAGGCGTGCCGCAGTGCGTCGATATCCCACACGAGGAAATGTACGGCGAATTTTTCGATATACCCAAGCCCGACGACGTTGTCTTCATGGGCTGGTTCGGCGGCGGCGAGGTTTTCCGCAGCGGCTGCACCTTTACCCGCGGCTATGGCAAAATATTCTATTTTCAGCCGGGGCATGAGGAGTTCCCCATATATCATATGCCCGAGATACAGAAGATAATCACAAATGCGGTGCGCTGGGCGAAGCCGTCGGTGCGGTTGGATTCTCCGCCCGAATGTGAGTGCAAAAATTAAATAATACGTCCGGTGCGATTGTACCGGATTTTTTTATAAAAAATTTTATAATATGTATTGACATATGATATTATACGTTGTATAATATACATATAAGATAGCAAATAATAACCTGTCTTCACAAGATACGTGTGCGGATCTTCGAGCATAATTTTGTCGCAGACAAGGCAAAATGCGCAGGCATACTTGCGTATGACAAGTATTTTTAACGCAGTCTGCGGCAAAATTTGCCGAAAAGACGTGCGCATACGCTTGTGAAGACAGATTCAAAAAAAGGGGTGCAAATATGGACAAAAATAACAATTATGAAGAAAAGCTCAATGCGGAAATTGAAAAGCGCATAAGCGAAATGGAGCAAAGCGACTATGTTTTCCCCAAGCGCTTCGGAAAAAGGGATTACATCATTCTTGCGGCGGTGGCGGCGGTATGTCTGGTCATGATAATCGTCGGCGCGTACATTTAAAGGGGGGGATATGGATATGAAACAGGACGTAAACACGCAGGTGGAAAAGGAGGCGCTGTTCGGCATAGCGCCCGTTCTGACAAAGGAGAAGCTTTACGGCTTCCTTGACGCGGTGCTTATCCTGTCGGGATACTGCATCGCAACGTGGAGCTACACTCAGGGATCGTATCTTGCAACGCTGGTGGGCTTCAAGCAGCTGCTCATCGGAGCGTTTCTGGGAGCGATACTAATGCTCGCCATTTATCAGCTGCCCGTTATACTGTCGGTGAGGTACGGCATTGACATATGGATATGGCTGAAAGCGGTGTTCGGACACCGCGGCGTAACGGTCATGACGGTGATAATCATAATTATAAATTACCCGTGGTACGCCGTCTGCGCGGACCTGTTCGCTTCGTCAATGAACAATCTTGCGGCGGTGTGCGGTATCATACTGCCCGACTTTATGCCGCTGCTGCTGAGACTGCTCTGCGTTGCCATCGGCACGGCTATCGCATACAAGGGTATCGGCGCAATAACCCATACAACACGCATACTTGTGCCGCTGCTGCTGGCTCTGGGCGTACTGGTAGTTATCGTGGGCTTTACCTCCGTGCCCTTTGACGTAATATGGAACTACAAGCCCGACACGTCAAAATACAGCAGCAATATAATACCATACATAATTTCCATCGAGGCGAATTTCGCCTTTGTTATAACTCTTGTAGGCGGCATGGGCGAGGTGCCGCGCCTTACAAAAAAGGAGAACGCAGGCTTCTGGGCAGGCGTTATCGGACAGGGCGTTTCAGGCTCATTCTTTGTTGTGGTGGGCGCGGTCATGGCTATTGCAATGCAGCACGTCACGGGTGAGATGATAGACGACCCCACGCTTATGCTGGCGGCACTGTCCGTTCCTGCGCTGGCGTTCAGCTCTCTGCTGCTGGTGGCTTTCGCCAATATCGGCACACAGGCGGTAGGCTCGTATATTTACGGCGTTATGCTGAAATCCGCTTTCAAGCGCGCCGATTACCGCGTACTGATACTCATACTTGCGGCATATGTTGCGGCGCTGTGCGTATGGGGCAGGATAGTGGAATATTTCGGCTCGTTCCTGACCATAAGCGCCTGCGTATACGCGCCCTTGGCGGCTCTGCTGTTTGTGGACTTCTTCTTTGTGCGCCGTCAGAAGCTTGCTTTGCGCTCCGCATTCGGGCTGAAAGGATACAATGCATATAATTATACCCACGGCTTCAACTGGGTGGGACTGCTGTGCGTGGCGGCAGGTATTGCAATGTCTTTGGCGATATACGACCCCGTCAGCGGCGAGGTGCACAATATGCTGCTGTTCAGGCTCACGCCCACGGGCTTTTCTTTCCTCGGCACGGGTATACTGTACTTCCTGCTGAGCCTTATCCCGCCTGTGAGAAAATACCTGCTTCGTGACCGCGATGAAATTACCGTATGACGGGAGGGAGTATAATGAAAAAAATAAATACAACGCCCTTTGACCGCTACCGCGTTCCGCCCAAGCAGAATTTATTTTTCATGCCTGCCATATGGCTGCTGTGCAAGGGGATAACAAGCCGCTCAAAGCTGAGGATAAACCGCGTCAATATGAAAGGGCTGAAGCCGCCGTTCCTTGTGCTTGGCACTCATCATGCGTTCATGGATTTTATAGTGTCTCCGCTGGCGGTATTTCCCTACCGCGCAAATTATGTCTCCGAGCTGGAGGGATTTGAAAATTACGGCGAGTGGCTGTACCGTCAGGCAGGCTGCCTTGGTACGCGGAAGTTTGTCAACGATATAGCGCTGATAAAAAATATAAAAAAGGTCATGGAGCGCAAGGGTATACTTATAATGTATCCCGAGGCAAGATATGCAAATGTAGGCACAAGCTCAAAGCTGCCCGAGTCGGTTGGAAAGCTGGCGAAATATCTTGACGTGCCGCTGGTCACGCTGAATATGCGCGGAAACTATCTGCAATCGCCAATATGGAACCTCACCAAGCGCAAGGAAGCTTTGCTGGACGCAACCGTAACGCAGATATACACCCGTGAGCAGCTCCGCGCGGCGACGGTGGAGGAGGTAAACTCAAAGCTGGCGGATTTCCTTTCCTATGATGAGTACGCGTGGCAGTATGAGACGAAAATGGCGATAACCTATGAAAAGCGGGCAGAGGGCATCGAAATGCCGCTGTATAAATGTCCCGACTGCGGCGCGGAGTTTAAAATGCGCACAAAGGGCGCGGAGATATTCTGCGAAAGCTGCGGCAGCCGCAGGATGATGACGGAGTACGGCAGAATGGTCTCGCCCGAGGGAAAAGAGGACGGTTTCTCCCATATCCCCGACTGGTACGAGTGGGAGCGCGAGCAGGTGAAGCATGAGGTGGACAGGGACATATACCGCCTTGACATGAGGGTAAAGATCGAGTCTCTACCCAACGCGGTGAATTTCATAGACTTGGGCGAGGGCAGGCTGATACACGACTCCGAGGGCTTCCGCCTTATTTTCCGCGACTACGGCGAGACGGAGGAAAAGACCCTGTCATTCCCTCCCCTGTCCATGACCTCCGTTCACACGGAGTACGACTATCGCGGCAAGGGGCAGTGCATAACCCTTTCCACCCTTGACAACACATATTTTATCTACCCTTTGGAGGAGGGCTTCAACGCCACAAAAATACAGTTTGCAACGGAGTATCTTTATGAGATATGCAAGAAACAGACAGTAAAGACATGATTATTTTTCCGCCCGTAAGCGCAGTATTCACGGGCGGTATTTTTTTGTTGCACGCTGAGTAAAAGTATGATATAATATATACGGCGGCGATTTAATCAAAAAATCTGCGCAAAAGACGAAATTGGGAGAGATAAAAATGAGCGGAAAAGCAAAACTGAAAATATCCTTCAATTCCCCCGTTATAATCGGGTTTTCGGCAGTATGCCTTGTGTCGCTGATACTTGGCATTATCACAAGGGGCAGAAGCACCGAGCTGTTTTTCAGCGTGTACCGCTCGTCGCTGCTGAGCCCGTTTACATATCTCCGCTTTATCGGACACGTTTTCGGTCACGCGGACATCGCCCACTTTATGGGCAACATGACCCTGATACTTGTTATCGGTCCTCTGCTGGAGGAAAAATACGGCTCATGGAACATAGCGTGGGTCATAGTGATAACTGCGGTCGTGACGGGTATCGCACATTTTCTGCTGTTCCCCGGCACGGCGCTTCTGGGCGCCAGCGGCGTTGTGTTCGCGTTCATACTGCTGTCCTCATTCACGGGCATAAAGGAGCGTGAGATACCCCTGACCTTTATCCTTGTGGCGGTAATTTATATCGGTGAGCAGGTATATCAGGGTATTTTTATCTCGGACAATATATCCAATCTCACCCACATTATCGGCGGCGTGGTTGGCTCGGTCATCGGGTATAAGCTAAATAAGAAATAAATATATTGTACTATACTATATCGAAAGGAATTTTGCTATGATAGAAGTCAAGTTATACAAGGGATATATCAGAAATTGGCGCGCGCTTTGCGGCGAGCTTGATATATCGGCGGAGCGGGAGCAGGACTGCGCGGAGAAGCTGCTGTGCGCGGCATACGAAAAATGGGGCGAGGATATGGGTGAGCAGCTGCACGGTATGTTCGCCTTTGCTCTGTATGATACCGAAACAAACACGCTGTTCTGTATGCGCGACCACTTCGGCACAAAGCCCTTTTATTATTATATCACGGAGGATAACGAGCTGCTTTTCGACACCTCTATACGCGGTATCATGGCGCACAAGGGCTTTATCAAACGGTTTAATACCGATATGCTGCAAATTTACATGAGCCTTACCTATCCTGCGGGCGAGGACACATTTTTTGCGGGTATCAAGAAGCTTATGCCCGGCTGTTATATGATATGGCGCGGCGGTATACTGACTGTCAAGCGGTATTTTACCCCCGAGTTCCGCCCCGACGAGACAAAATCGCTGGAGGACTGGGCTGACGAGATACACACCACCATACAGAATATCATGCCCGAGGTAAAGACCGCCGACGAGACGGCATGGTCGTTCCTGTCGGGGGGCGTGGATTCGGCGTATGTCCTTGCCATGTCCGACGCAAAAATGACAGGCTCCTGCGGCTATGACGACCGGCGCTTTGACGAGTCTCCGCTGGCGAAAGCCACGGCGGACGCTCTGGGTCGCGGCAACACCCGCTGTCTTATCACACCCGAGGATTATTTTGCGGCGGTGCCTTATGTAATGTACAATATGGAGCAGCCCCTTGCGGACGCGTCGGCGGTGGCGTTTGCCATAGCCTGCCGCGAGACCGCCAAACATACAAAGCTGTGCTATTCGGGCGAGGGTGCGGACGAATTTTTCGGCGGCTACAATATGTACCGCAACGCGGAGCGCTACGGCGACGAGCTGAAAAATTTCTATGTTGGCAACACCAATATAATGAAAGAGGACGAGAAAAAGCGCATACTGAAAAGCTACAATGAAAATGTGCTGCCCATCGAACTTGTAAAGCGGATTTATGAGGAGACCGAGGGTCTTGACCCGCTGACGAAAATGTCCGACGTTGATATACAGATATGGCTGGAGGGCGATATTTACCTTAATGTTGACAAAATGAGCGAAGCGGCAGGTCTGGAGATACGTATGCCCCTGACCGACAGGCGGGTGTTTGGTATTGCGTCTCGTATGCCGTCGCGGTACAAGGTAAACGCGGAGCAGAACAAGGTGGCGTTTCGCACGGCGGCGGCAAAGGTGCTGCCCGAAGAGATTGCGTTCCGCAAAAAGCTGGGCTTTATCGTGCCTATCAGGATATGGCTTGCCGATGAACGGTACAATGCCGATGTCCGCGCAAAATTCAACAGCAGCTATGCGGCGGAGTTCTTCAACATTGACGAGATAAACGCCATACTGGACGATTACCTCGGCGGCAACTCCGACGGCTGGCGCAAGGTCTGGACAATATATACTTTTCTGATGTGGTATGAGGAGTATTTTGTGAAGAGATAAGGGACAGCGTCACTCGGAACTGACTTGTCAAGCTAAATGCAGATAATACAAAAAACGGCGTAAAATCCATATATGCAGGATTTTACGCCGATTTTTTTACACTTTTATACTAAACACCATTTAAAATATGAAAAAAATCAAGCCGACAATCTTGCATATATTGGATTTCGGCGCAGATTTTTTTCCGTTTTTTATTGGTGTTTAGTATTAGATCAAGACAATACCACACAAATAGCACCTGACGGCTTTGTGGAATATAATTATTCCTCTTCAAACACAGCCTTTAATGAGCAGTCTCTGCCAAATCTTACGGTAACGGTCTCTGAATCTTTACCCGATACCGAACAGCCCGAATACTCCCAGAGGACAAACTTTTCTCCCTTGGCAGGAACAGCCGTCACCGTCACGGGATAATCCGTAAAGTATTTGCCCTTGAATGTGTTCGACATATCCGGCGTGGAATTATTTATCACGATCCCGCTCTTCGAGCCGTCGGACAGCGATATCTCCACATTGGCAGTGTCCCCCAGACCCATGGCGCTCTTCATTATACTCGGGAACGACTGATAACGTCCGTCAAGGAATGTGGCAAGCTGGTCTATCTTGCTGTGATAATACTGCGCCGAATCGTAACGGGCTATCCAATCGGGACCGAAGCGGTCAAAGGTGGGCGGCACAAGCTTTTCGTATACCTCCGCCATTTTGGACAACTCCTCCACAGCATGGGAGGACTTGAACTCCACGTTGCGCATATCGCACATTGCCGTTACAAGCTCCTGCTTGAACTCGGCGTTTCTGTACAGCGAGCGGAACATCTCCACAGGCGAACGCCAGCCGTTGTTTACGTTGACCGTACCGTCTCCGATGACCTTGGATATGTTGTCATCCTTATAATTTCCGCCCTCGTTGTAAATGCCCGAGGAATAATCGGTATCATAAACCAGCATACGCCATTTTCCGTCCGCGTAAGGGCTTGATTCATCGGGAGTGCGCACTCTCCACATCTCCCAGTTGTTGCCGTCAAAAATGGTATCCTGATTGTAAATATACAGATTAAACGCGCAGTAGTCGATATAGCTGCCCATATCAAGCATTTCGCAGGCGCGCTTGTAATTGGAATCGGCGGTCATATCGCTGCCCACGATAAAATCGTACATTTCATTATAAAGAGCAATATCATCATCATTGCCCTCCTCTATCTCGCCGCGCTTTACCATGACCACATTATTGTTGTCGATACCATAGTTATTTTCAATGTAATTATCGGTATAATCCTCGGCGAGGGTGTACATTCCCCAGTATTCGCCGTCAAGATATACCACCACGGGCATGGACTGCATTGTATCCAGCCGCCTGCTTGATACAAGCTGCTGAAGCAGCGGGTCGCGCACCTTGGCGAAATCGCAGTCGTTGCCGCCGTTGCGCAGGACAAAGGACTTGTATTTATCCACCGTGCCGCTGCCGTCGGAGCGTTCATTATCGGGGATAAGCTCATATTTGACATTCTTTTTGCCGTATTCCTCACGGGCGGTGACGGTAAAGCTCTTCTGTGTAGCGCCTCTTGACGCGGCACCCTTTATCCTTATGCCCATATCCTGCGTAAAGCCCACATCTCCGTCAGGCTCGATAAACTGTATAACGGCAGGACGCTCCCATTCCTTACCCTTGTTGGAATAGTTTCCTACCGCCTGCCACGCCTCATAATTTCCCGACTGCTTGACCTTCCAATCGTCGTAGGTCTTGCCGAGAACGTAGATGCCGGTATTGTAATTAAACAGATTGTCCTGATCCGTCATAATGGATATAACGGGAACGCTGCCGTACTCTTTCTCACGGTCAATACCGATAAAATATGTAGCGTTCACCACCTCGCTCCTGCTGCCGTCGGGCATGACGGCAACGGCGCGTATAATGTTTGCCTTATCGACTTTTGTTTTCGGTATATAGTCTCCGCCTGCGCTGGTACCCGTTTTCGCGCTGAGTACATTTTGCGCGGAACTGCGGTCGCTGAGCTTTATCGGCGCGGTATAAAGCTTGTCCTTTTCATCGGGGACGCTTCCGTCGGTGGTATAGTATATTTTCGCGCCCTTTTCGGGACAGTACATCTGCAGTTCGATAGGCTCGTCATAAAAACCGCTCGTGTAATTGAAATCCACCGCAAGACCCTCTATATCCGACTTAAAGGTCGCGGTTTTGCTTTCGGAGGCTGAGGTCTCCGACGTCTTGGATGCCGACGAAGTTGTCTTCGGAGCGGAGGTCTCCGCCGAGGCGGGAATATCGTTATCGGCACAGCCTGTCAGTATAAGCGCCAGCGCTGCCGCAAAGCACAAAAATTTTTTTACAGTAGTATGTTTTATCATAGATATGTCCTCGTTTCGGTTATGTATTACATTTATTGTACCATATATTGTACCATATATTGCTTACAAATGCAAGGTCAACAGCCGCTGCAATATGCCTAAAATTTTCTCCAAAAAATATGCAAAAAGGGGTAACAGGCGTATATGGATATTACATAAGGCTGTGCGGAGAATATCCCCGTACAGCCTTTTGCATTATTTTTCAATTACAACTTCCTTTTCGGCGCGGGCAATTAGCTTTTCCTCGTCGATTATAAGTATATCGTTATCAACGCGGTGATTGCGCGCAACGCCGATGAAAAACTTCGAGTTCAGCACGGCATTCATGCTGCCCCTGCCCGAGACGGGAGTTACTCTGTCCACCGCCAGCACCTTGTCCACCGCAATGGCAAGACCGGCGTTCTCCGATTTCAGCAGCACCACCGTCTCGCGGTAAAATGAACGATACCTGCGTCTGGATTCGTCGATAATATCCCGTATCGCGGGAACATACTCCTCAAAAACAAGATGCATAAGCTCGTCGATACGGCGCTTTTTCTCCGTCTGATCCGTAAGGAGCCGCGCCTGCGCGATCTGCGCGGCGGCATTATGTAAGCTTTCGTGGGGTTTTTCTATCTTATGCAGGACATAATTGGCGTTCACCGAGCGCTTTTTATATTCATCATACCACATACCGAATTTGCACTTGTGAGGGTCTGCAGCGCCCTTGAAATCCTCGTCGTTTTCGATACAGCGGCGAAGCTCATCTGCCCACTCCATATGCTCCTTTTCGCGCTGATCCATCATATTGATAAAATCCACACACTCCTGCTCAAGAGAGGTATAATTAAAGAGCCTGCGCATATCCAGCACGGGAAATACCTCGCCGCGTACATTGGCAATGCCGCGGTAGGTCTCGGGAGAATCGGGCACGGGAGTAAGCACCTCGGGCGGCGTGATGATACCCGTGACATACTTGCTGTGTATTGCATAGACATGGTCGCAGAGGGTAAATATAAGCCATGGCAGACCATTGTTAAAGTCGAAGCTGCTGTATTCCGTCTCGTTCATAATCAAGATTATACCCTTGGGTATATCCTCCTTTTCGGTTGATACACTTGATCCGTACATATAAGTCGTGCCGATATACGGTCAGCGCGCCCTTTACGGACAAGTTCATATATATTATAACATTTGTTTCCGAAAATTTCAATAGTATATTTAAAATTCAATGCCCTTTCTCGCGGAAATTCCCTTATCAAAGGGGTGCTTCACGGGATTTATCTCGGAGATATAATCCGCAGCGGCGCGGAGCTTCTCGCCATACGCTCTGCCCGTCATGACCACCTCAAGCCCACGAGGACGGTTTGTCAGCAGCTCCGCCGCCTCGTCCTCGGATACAAAGCCCATACTTATAATATCAAGCGCTTCGTCCAATATAAGCAAGTCGTATTCCCCCGCCCTGCCGAACGCCGCTTCAAACTGCGCCTTGACGTCTGCGGCAAGAGTCGCCTTTTCCTCGTCGTTCATGGCAAAGACGAATTTCTCCACGGGCTTTCCGCGGAAAATATCTATGCCGTCAGCGCCCTCCAGCATTTTTATCTCGCCCGATGTGTAGTTCTTCAGGAATTGAGTGAACAGCACCCTCATGCCCTGTCCCGCGGCGCGCACGGCAAGTCCTGCGGCGGCGGTTGTCTTGCCCTTGCCGTTTCCGCAGTAAAGATGTACAAGTCCTTTTTCCATAGTAACCTCCATTATAATAACGCCGCCTCCGCGCCGATAATTCCCGCAGGTATATTGTCCCCGTCCCATGATACGGAGTAAAATCTGCTGCCGTATTTCACCGAGCGCAGCTTATCCATGGCAGCACAAAGCGGGTCGTTCTCAAAGCCGCCCCACAGTAACAGCGAATGATCCGTCCGAGCCGCCGCCGAGCGAAGAAAATCCGCGCACAGCTTTCTGTCGTTGTCCTTGATATATAAATATGACACCACGCCGTGGTTAATTATACTGTCCGCCTTGGGAAATTCGGGGTAGCCAAGCAGCTTTGTGGGAAGCTTTGATATAAGCCTGAAAACGCCGCCGTAGGACAGCATTTTATACTGCTTGCGGGTCTTTTGGTCGGTGATAAAGCAGCAGGCGATTATCTCGCCCTTTTGTCGCAGGGAGTAGAAATGTCCCTCGCCGAAACCGCGGCATTTATAGTTCACGGGGGCATGGTCCTTGCGTGAAAAATGTTCCGCCATAAGCTTATCAAAGCCGTTCATATTGTCCGTTTCAATGGGTATTATATTTTTGCCGCCATGGAAACAGTATGTGGTGTAATGCCCTAAATATTTGTACTCGGGCATATTTTTATGCCGCTTTTCAAGCATTGATATGGCGGCGGAGTTGTCGTCAAGTATGGTGGTGTAGCAGTATTTGCAGTCGGAAATGTGCTCCCGCAGGAACGCATACGACTTGGCGATAAAGGATATCCTGCCGCGGTAGTCGGGGGCAATTTTCAGCCCCGTCAAGTATGCGCACTTTTCGGGCACGCCGCCGATGTACTCCATGCGTATGACCGCACCGCCCACCGCGATGACCCGTCCGCGCTCGTTGTCCGTGATTACCAGTATTTTAGCGTCGTCGCCGTCGGCACAGAATGAGTCGTATGGCGCAGGGTCGCGGAGATATTTTACGCTGATACCGCCGCTGAAACCCTCGCTGTGGAATATCTCGCGTATGCCGTCGTTGTCGCCGCTGTCCGCAAGCCGCAGGGTATATTTATCATTTCGGAAGTTCATCGAGATTTTCTCCTATGGGCACGTTCATTTTTTGGTCAACTTCGCCGCCGATACGCAGGTTCATGCCCCAGAAAAGCCCCCACATAAGCGGGCTTGTCCGTCCCAGCGACGCAAAGCCGCGGCTGAGCACCGTCTTGGCGCTTGAAAATTCCTTGCGGGCGTTGCGGCACAGCCTGCTCAACTCCTCCGCAGAAACACGCTTCGGCTCAAAGGCAAGCTCGCCGTAATTGTACCCCTCCGCAAGCCACCATTTGTCGTAGATAAGCCGATTTTCCGCCTTTAGCCTGTCATACAGCGGAGTATTGGGAAAGGGCAGCAGATGATTGAATGCGGCAGTGTAAAAATTATGCTTTTTGGCAAACTCCAGCGCGTCGTTGACGGTGCGCTCGTTATCATTATCATAGCCGAAAACAAAGGTTGCGTAAATGCCGATGCCCGCGTCGTGTATGCGCTTGACCAGCTCGTCCCGCTCGCCGAGGGCATAGTTAAAGGACTTGTTCATCTGTGCAAGATTTTCCTTGTCAAGGCTCTCGAAGCCGATTAGTATAATCTCACAGCCGCTTTTTTTCATGGCGTGCAGCAGCTTTTCGTCCTTTGCCATGGATAATGTACCCTGTCCCGCCCACTTGATGTTCAGTGGCGTGATGTCCTCGAAAAGACGTATGGCATTGCCCCTGTCAGCAACAAGATTATCGTCCACAAGGAATGTATATCTGTGCTCCGAGCGCTTGATGTCCTCTACAATAAGACGGTGATCGCGGCAGTGATATTTGCCGCAGTAAAACTTTGATATGGAGCAAAATTCGCAGCTGTGACAGCACCCGCGCCCCGTCTCCACCAGCGACACGGGGAGATACTTCTTGCCCTTGAAAATGCTCTTGTCGGGGCAGATGTCATACTCCCCCACGCCGCCGCGATAATACTTCTTTATACAGCCGTTCCGCGCGTCGGTAAGCATTTCCGTCCAGACTGTCTCCGCGTTGCCGACGATAACGCCGTCGCAGTATTCCGCCGCCTCCTCGGGACACATGGTAACATGATACCCGCCCATAACAACGGGTATGCCACGTACGCGGAATTTCTCCGCTATCTTGTAGCTGCGCCGCGCGGTGTAGGTCTCTACGGTGATACAGACAAGGTCGGTTTTGGTATCGTAGTCGATAAGCTCGATGCGGTCGTCGTAAAGCTCGGTATCAATGTCGGGCGGGGTCAGAGCTTTAAGCACCGCAATGGTCAGCGGCTCCATTTTCCATGTGCCGATATATTTCTCCCCCTGCTTTTTTCCTATGGCAGGCAAAATAAAGGTTATCTTCATAATTATCGCTCACTTTTGCGGGCGGATATGAAATCCGCCACTAACATTGCGGGCGGATATGGAATCCGCCCCTACTTATATCACGGGAATATCCGAGTTATCGCACATGACCTCCCGCGTGAACTTGTGCCACTTGTCCGCATAGCCCTTGTAGCCAAGATTAAGCGGTATTGACAGCCACGGACTGTGCGCAAAGGGCGCAAGGCGCTTCATTATATTCCCCGTGGAATAGGTTGCGCGCCACGCTCGGTCGGTGCCCTCCTCAAGCTGCTTGGCGGTCATGTTTTTGGGCTGAAATACACAATGCTGCACGTCGTACATCGCCCAGTTGCGCTCGGTTATCCTGCCCTCTTTTTCCAGCTGCATATAGTAGCCCGTCTGCGGGAACGGGGTCAGAATGGAGTATCGCGGCAGGTCTATCTTTGCCTTGATGACCATTTCCACCGTGCGGTCGAACACGCTCTCGTCCTCCTCGTCGCCGCCGAATGCAAAGCAGCCTTGTACAAGTATGCCGTTATCATGCAGCTTTTCCATGAGGGTGACGTAGTTGTCCACCTTGTTCACGCCCTTATGTATATAGCTTTGTGACTCCTGCGTGATTGACTCAAAGCCGATAAGCAGACCCTTGCAGCCGCTTTTGCGGAATATAGTCATAAGCTCGTCGTCGATACCCACGGAGGAGGTCACAAGTCCCAGCCATATTATTTTCAGCGGTATTATGGCGTTGAAAAGCTCCGCGGCATACTGTCGGTCGGTGATGAGATTCACGTCGGGAAATACAACGTGCTTTGTGTTCAGCGCTTCAATCTCCGCTACCACTTCCTTGACGGGACGCTTGTATACCGTCCTGCCGAACGCCGCAGGATATGCGCAGAAGCTGCAAGTGTGACAGCAGCCGCGTATTGCCTCCACGGTCTTTGTGGTGATATATCGGTTTGATTTAAGCAGCTCGCGGCGGGGCGTGGGTCTGCCCTCAATGGTAAAATCCTCGTTCTGACGGTACAGCTTTTTATGCTCGCCCTTGATATAATCGTGTATGAATTGCGGAAAGGTCTGCTCGGAGAAGCCGGTAAACACCACGTCTGCGTGCCGAGCGGCTTCGTCGGGGAGCATGGACGGGTGAACGCCGCCGAGAAAAACTGTCTTTCCCTTTTTGCGGAAGTAGTCCGCGAAGGCGTAGCAGCGAGGCGCAGTGCCCGTAATGCAGGTTATGCCGATAAGCTCCGCGTCGATGTCGAGGGGTATTTTTTCGGCGGTCTCGTCGTATATTTTTACCTGAGCGTCCACGTCCCGGGGCACAAGGGCGGCAAGGGTGGTGAGGGTCAGCGGCGCGTAATGGAGCGACCGCCCGAAGCTGCCCGAGTATCTGTGCATTGCCCCCGCAGGAGCTAAAAGTGCTATCTTTAACATTTATATAACCTCTCAAAATATGTTTCCCAGCCGCTTTTGTTTGTCAGCAGACAGGGCTTTATATCTCCTATGCGCATACCGTCGTCGGCAAGCTTTTGGGTGTACGCCTTGTGCGGCTCTCCCGATACAATATAAACCTGCGCCGCCCCCAGCTGACCAAGCTGTCGGCAGTAATTGTAGTGATAGCTTTCACAAAGGGCGCTGTCAAGCATATCCGCCGTAATGTCCTTATACTCCGTATAAAGTCGGTAGAAATTCCCCTCGGGCGCAAGGAGACAGAATTTGTTCTCCGCGCCAAGCTTACTCAGCGTATGGCGCACAAAATCCTCCGTCAGCTTTTCACCGAACATATCGCTGACAGCGCCCTTTCTGCGCAGAAATTTTAACCTGGGCGGCGCGTCGGGATATGTTTCCAGCACCTCGATAATGTCCCCGATACAATACCTGTAAAAGCCGCCGCCCGTGGTGACAATAAGCTCATACTCGCCCTTTTGCAGCATATCCGCAGTGTAAATTTTACCGTCCGACAAACTGCGGAACTCGAAAAAGTGTGAGCGTACGCTGAGCCTGCCGCCCTCCTCCCCCACAATGGGA
>JBJEQM010000399.1:0-4203 GCA_051881755.1 Oscillospiraceae bacterium | reverse complement strand
GCCAAAAAAGCGGCGGAAAACCGCAGTCTGGAGGACAACGAGCGCATTTTGTAAATATTTTGTGCTAAATTTCGGTAAAAATGCTTATTGCAGTTTATTGTAAAAAGTGTTAAAATTATAATTGGCTTATTTTGTATAATATATACATGAAAACGATTAAACAATATTCGGAGGTTTAAATGAACGTAACCATAAAGGACGTTGCAAAAGCGGCAGGAGTTTCCGTTGCAACGGTCTCACGAGTGCTGAATAACAGCGCGACCGTATCTGCGGCGGCAACCGAACAGGTCAACAATGCCATAAAGGAGCTGGGCTACAGCCCCAATTTTCTCGGCAGAAATCTGAGAAAATGCGAGACCAACGTTATCCTTGCCATTATCCCCTCCACCGAGCACACTTTTTACAGCGATATAATCAGCGGTATGCAGACCGCCGCCTCCGAAAACGGATATGATATTCTTCTCAGCACCTCCAACAGTATGTACAGCATTGAAATGCGTATGCTGAATATGCTCTTCAACCGTACCGTAGACGCTGCTATCCTGTTTGGTACGCAGCTTGACAAGGATAAGCTCAACGAGCTTAACAGCAAGCATTATATCGCCCTTTGCTGCGAACGCGTAGAGGGTGCGGACGTGCTTACCGTTACCGTAGACGACGAGGGCGGAGCCCATGCCGCCGTAAACAAAATAATAGAATGCGGTCACCAAAAGATTGCCATGGTCTCCACCAACGGCACCGCACTTTCCGCTGCCGACCGCGAAAAAGGTTATCTTCGCGCCCTTGCCGAAAATAATATCCCATACCGTGAAGAATATATTTACCGCGGCACTTATGATTACGACAACGGTGAAAAGGCGCTTGATTATTTTATGACGCTGCCCGACCCTCCGACTGCAATTTTCTGTATGTCCGACCTGCTTGCTGTAGGCGTTGTCAAGCGTGCGCTCAGCAAAGGATATAAAGTCGGCGAGGATATTTCCGTATGCGGCTTCGATAATATCCAGCTCAGCAGCATTTACACTCCCGGCATTACCACCGTCGAGCAGCCCTGCTACGAGATCGGCAGGACCGTCGTAAAAGAACTTATATACAACATTACCCACGCCAAAAAGCACAGCCGTCACATCAAGCTAAACTACAAGCTTATCGCCCGCGATTCGGTATGCAGGGTAAAAGAATAAAATTCAGACTTGCAGAGCATTTTCTGCAAGTCTTTTTTAAATCGTTCTGTAGACAAAGGCGGCAGGCAGAACACAGCCAATCCAGGAAAGCGACTGAAGCAAGGCTTGCCGCATTGCAAGTGAGCTTGACGATGAGTGGTTAAGTCATAGCTGTCAAATTTGTCTATAAGTTGGTTTAAGATCAGTATAATATATCAATCATGCCGCAGAGCCTCCACGGGCTTGAGCAGCGCCGCCTTTCGTGCGGGATACACGCCGAAAATTATACCCGTTGCCGCCGATATAAGCAAAACAGGTATACCCACGGCAAAGTCAATATACGGCTTCGCTCCTGCGCAAAGATATATCACCGCCGATATGACCGTTCCTGCGGCAAAACCTGCCAGACCTCCCGTAAGGGTAATTATCACCGATTCCAGAAGAAATTCCGCCATTATCGCTCCCGTCGTTGCACCGACGGATTTTTTTATGCCTATTTCACGGGTGCGCTCGCTGACCGACACCAGCATGACCGTCATTGTAGATATTCCCGACACGATAAGGCTTATGCCCGCCACCACCGACAGCGCTCCCGAAGCAATATCCATCACGTTATTCATCTGCTTTTTCTGCCGCAGAAGATTTTCCACCTCGATACCGCTGTTATCTTTCGGTATATTCAGCGCGTCCGTTATTGCCTGCACCGCCGCTTCGCTGTCCTTATCATCATCGAGACGTACGGTTATATTGCTGAAATTTTCGTCCTCTCCGAAAACCGTATACGGGATATACACAAAATCGGGTATAAATCCGCCCATCATATTCTGCAATGTATTTACGCCGTTTTTCACAACGCCCACTATCTCAAATTCCTGCTCCGCGCCGTTGATATCAAGGGTCAGCTTTTTGCCTGTTATATTTCCGCGACCGTATATATTTTCCGCAATTGCCTCATCGATAACGCAAATTTTGCTTTTTGCGGCAATATCTCCCCTGCCCGGCAAACGGCCGTATTTTACTTCGAGACGTATCACCTTGTCCGCGTCCTCGTTTACGCCCCAGACCATTACCTTGCTGCTCTCGCCTTTCAGCTCCATATTCGCGATCTTGTTCATCAGAGGCATGGCGTCGGAAACGCCCTTTATATCGCGCACGGCGTCAAGGTCGTCCTCCCCGAGACCTGAGCCTGATATAACAAGACTGTCCATACCCATTCCCGAAAGCTCGTCGTTTATGGCGGCTTTGCCAAGTGAGCCTATGGAGGACACCAGCGTTACCGCCATGACCCCCACGGCTATACCCAGCACTGTAAGAAAGGAGCGCAGCTTATTGCCGAAGGCACAGCGCATACATTTTATCAGCATATCAAGCATTGGCGCTTTACTCCTCCACAAGAACACGTCCGCCGTCATAATCGCTTTCCACGGTTATGACAAAGTCCCCGTCGAGAAGCCCCGATATTACCTGAACACCGTCTGCAAGCTCCTGTCCCGTAACGATATATCGCCGCACTGCGGTGTTGTTTTCCAGAACATATACAAACTCGCCGTTTTCGTCCTGATCCACCGCCTCATATGGCACGACGGTTATGGTCTCCGCGTCGGAGGTCGCAAGCCGCGCTGTGGCGGTATATCCTGCTTTCAGCCTGTCGTCGGGATTGTCTATGGCTATCTTCACCTCGATAACCGGCTTAGCCGCCGTGCCGTTGGACTTCACCGCGGCATAATCGGCAATATACGACACAGTTCCCGTATACACACAGTCGGGAAAGGCGTCGCCTGTTATCTCGGCAGTCTGACCGCTGCGGACGGAGCTTATATCCTTTTCGCCCACATATGCAACCACGCTGACTTCGCCGTTGGCGGCGTTTTTCACAATATTTCCCGTCAGCTCAAGGGTATCGGTGTACTCTATCTTCTGCACCTTAACGCTTTTGGCGGTGGGTATGTTCTCGAAAATGTACTCGGGCAGAGCAAGCAGGCAGCCGACGGTCACGGCGCATACAACGGCTGCAATGATTATCTTTTTCATAGCGAATCTCCAATCATATTTTACTGAAAATATTGTTGACCGATTTGTATTATTTATACGAAAAAAATGTACCCTATTGGAAAAAAATTTTGTAAAACCTCTTGACAAGTGTGTATAGTGGTGATATACTGAGTATATCAGATATACACAGTTAGGAGGCGATAGCTTGAAGATAAATATCAGCCTGACTTCCGACAAGCCCATGTATGAGCAGATAGAGGACTGCATCAGACAGGCAGTCCTTTCGGGAGAGCTGGAAAATAATCACCCAATGCCCAGCGTAAGGCAGCTGGCGGCAGATATAAACGTCAGCACAATTACGGTAAAAAGGGCGTATGCCGACCTTGAACGTGACGGTATATTATACACGGTATCGGGCAAGGGCACCTATGTAAGGCTGGATAATATGGATAAGCTGCAAAACGAGCATGAACGGCAGCTTATGTCCGCTTTTGAGGAAAGCGCGTCGGCGCTGAAAAAAGCGGGAGTACAAAAGGAAAAGCTGCTGGAAACGGTACTGAGAATATATGAAAGGGACGGATAATATGAAATGTACAAAATGCGGCTCGGAAATGAAAGAGGCAATCGCAACGGCGGCGACGGGCGGTCTGCTGTATGTATCGGACCCGAAGAAAAACCTGCTCGGGATTCACAGAAACTCCAAAGTAAGCTGTTTCTGCTGCCCCGAATGCGGATTTATCGAGCTTTACGCGGCTGACCCGACTATATTTAAGGAGAGATAATTATGAACAACAATGCTATTGAAATAAAAGGCTTGACCAAGAATTACGGCAGCTTTGCGCTGGATAACATCGACCTGACGGTGGAAAAGGGCACTATAATGGGTCTTGTTGGACAAAACGGCGCAGGCAAGACCACCCTTATCAATCTGATAATGAACAAAATATCAAAGGACAGCGGCGAGATAAAAATATTCGGTCTTGACAATATCATCGACGAGCCTGCTGTGAAAAATATCATCGGCTATATTGCCGACGAGGAATATATG
>JBJEQM010000398.1:0-4224 GCA_051881755.1 Oscillospiraceae bacterium | reverse complement strand
GGAGGGCTGATATATGAATATAGCCGAAAACATTAAGAAAAAGCGTGTGGAGTACGATCTGGAGCAGCAGGAGCTGGCACGCCGTGTCGGTGTAAGCAAGTCGCTCATATGCGCCATCGAACAGGGCTTAAGGCTTCCGTCCCTTGGAACGGTGGTAGCTCTTGCCGATACATTTCACTGCTCCATTGACGAACTCATCGGAAGAAAGGTAGGTTAAAAATGTATAAGATAACAATGAATGAAGTTCCGGGCGATATTCGTCGCAGGATATGCGAACAGCTTGACCGTAAAGGTCTTGAATCGGTACATATGGGACAGGAATCAATCCTCATAGGCGATGACAGGTACTACTTAGTTATTGCAAGAGAAATCTCGCCGACTTTTTATCGTGGATATTCGGTGTTCAGCTTTGATTACGTGACAGATGAACTGCTCAGGGAAACATCGGGACTGTCTTACGCCGATGCTCTTCTCGAAATGGGGTACAGAATAAATGAGTAACGCAATTATCGAAGAACTCTACGAAAAGAACACATTCGTTTCCACGGAGCTGCAGGCGCCGGTAAAGCGTATTGACCCCGATATTGTATCTGTTGGATACAGCTACACGGGAACAACAGGAACGGAAGTTGTGACCGTCAATTATCGCGACGATCACGCCATAGGCGTTAACGTTACAGCTGACAGCCTGTGTGCCATTACAAAAGATGTTCTGCGTCACATTGCATAGCCGAAACGGAGCAGGTAGCTGTTCCGTCTGCCGGGAATGACCGCCCGGTACCGATGATAAAGAATGTCCTCGCTGCCGCTCGGATTTTCCTGCGGAAAACAGGCATTCTTGGCAGGTCTGAAAGGAGATGATACCAATGACAGAGCAGCAGTTCCGAGCGGAAATGCTTGGATATGCCTGCGGAGCGGGTAAGGCTCTTATGGAACTCACGGTAAACCCGGAGGGTATAAAAATAGAGCCGGAACAGGTCAGGAAGAATGCCAGAACCATTCTTACGATCCTGACCGAAACCGAAGATTTCCTCACAAGTCTAAACAAAACAAGTGTTCCGCTCTGATATATAGTATATCAGAGGTGGAGCAAAAATGCAAGCCTTTTTTCAAAAATTTTTAAGGAGGTGCGGAAATGGAGTATCTTACCGTCAAGGAAGTGGCGGAGCTTAAAGGGTGTTCGGAGCAATACGTCAAGAAGATAATCAAAGACGGCAAGCTCAGCGCCGAGCAGACAGTTAATGAGAAAAGCAGACCGAAATATCTTATCCCCGTTTCCGCGCTTCCGCAAGAGCTGCAGAACAGATACTACGGCAAGCTCATAAACGAAGCGCAGCTTTGCTTGCCGAAGGTCGAGCCGCCTGCGGAGGAAAAGCAGGTGAAAATCGCAAGCACGCGGACTAAGATAAAGAAGGAATTCGGAGAGTACAGCGCCGATGAGCGCGAGCAGATAACCTTCTGGACAGACCTTATCCGCGAATGGAGGATACGCCGACAGGAATATGACAGCATCGCCGAGGGCGATATGTGCTTTGTGGCGGAGACCAAACGTCTGCGCAGGACATACCTTGCGGAGCACGGCATTACACTGAGCCGCGACATATTGTACCGCAAATACCGCGCGTACAAGGAAAACGACCTGCAGGGACTTATCGACAACCGCGGCGGCTGGAACAAGGGCAAGACGGGCATACCGCAGAATGTAATGGAATGCTTCAATGCTCTGTATCTCGGTGAGGAGCAGCTCCCTGTTTCCGACTGCTACAAGTTTACGCGCAGCTGGGTGACGGAAGAATGTCCCGAGTATCTGCCGTTCATGGCATCGGAGCGGACGTTCCGCCGTCAGACCGACAAGCTGCCGCCTGCCGTTGTGCAATTCTTCCGCTTCGGTGAAAAGTCGTGCATAGATGATTGCCTGCCGTATATTGAAAGGCTGTACGACGGCATCGAAGCTAACGATGTATGGGTGGCGGACAATCACACGCTGGACTTTGTGACCCGCACCGATGACGGTGAGAAAACACACAGGCTGTATGTCACGGGTATCCTTGATGCGAAAACCGAGGCGCTTGTGGGGTGGAACATTACGGAAACACCCAACTCCCACTCCACGGTATTGGCTCTGCGCCACGCTATACAGCGCTGCGGAGTGCCCAAGATACTGTATGTTGATAATGGTCGAGAGTTTTTGACATGGGACATCGGCGGCAAGGGTCACAGAACGCGCAAGAAGCAGGCTGACATTGACCGACCGCCTACCATCCTAGACCTGCTCGGCATCGAAATGCGAAACGCCATTCCGCGTAACGGTCGTGCCAAGCCTATCGAGAGAATGTTCCTCACGCTGAAAAATACCATATCCAGATGTGTGCCGACATTCACAGGCGGCAACATCATAGAACGTCCCGAAAGTCTGAAATATCAGCTGAAACACGGTATCGTGCCCTATGACTGGCAGATAAGGGAGCAGCTGGATATATTGTTCGACGGACTGTACAATGCCGATAAATACGGCGGCTATGAAAGGCAGTTCAAGGGCATGAGCAGAGCGGAGGCTTGGTGCAAGTCCATACAGCGCCGCACGCTGAGAATGTGCGATGAAAGCACATTAAACCTTATGCTCATGCGGCATACGGGCTATCAGAAGGTCAAGGAGAACGGTGTATATATTACCATATCGGGCGAAAAGCTGTGGTACAACTGCGGCGAAGAGAACTGGCGCTGGGTCGGTCGTGAGGTGTATGTCCGCTACGATCCTGCGGAGCTTGAATATGTGCGGATATATGATAAGGAAGATACATACATAGGCTCATGGCAGATGGATCTGAGCATATTTGTAGACTACATCACTTCCGACAAGGGCGATATAGCGGCACGGCAGCGGCTTATCGCACGGCAGCTCAGGGCTATCAAGGAATGCGGCGCGGAGCTTACGGGCGGTATGAAGATAGACGCGCTTGCTCTGGCGGTCACGGAAGCACAGAAGCACCTTGGCAGTGTAAAATTTGCCGCTCCGAAAAACATCGAGCCTGTTGTTTCCAAGGATATTCCCACAGAAGCGCGCAAGGCTGCGGGTGACGGTGTTGTCATCGACCTTGAGGCTATGGCTCGGAACGCTATGAAACGAAAGATAACCTTTGATTTCGAGGAGGATTGATTATGTATAACAGTGAACAGCAGAGAATAATCGACAGATTAAATGAATTTATCGCAGAGCAGCCGTCACAGAATGCAGCGGCTTCAATGCTGGGAATATCGGCGGCAATATTAACGCCGCTGCGTAAAGGTACATACAACGGCGACGCGGACAAATATCTCAAAAAGCTTGCCGCATATTTTGACCTTAAGGCTGATTTCAAGGATACTTACCGCGAGATAGAGTACGCGCAGACGTCGATTTCCAAGAAAGTATACGATACAATACGAATTTGTCACATAAAAGGCGGACTTGCCATATTTGCAGGTGACGCGGGTATCGGCAAGACCAAGGCGGCGCAGAAATATGTTGCCGACAATCCCGACAGCGCTGTATATCTTACCTTAAATCCCTGTTTAACGAGCATTAAAAGCACCTTGAAGCTGCTTGCAAACGCTCTGAACGCGCCTGTTGCTTCCACGCTGGACGATATGTGGACAAACATTGTAGGCAAGCTGGCGGACGGTATGGTGCTCATTTTCGACGAAGCGCAGCACCTGCCTATCAAGACCATTGAGACCCTGCGGTCATTTTCCGACTACTTCCGCGACCGCAATCAGACCTTGGGTATTATGTTCATTGGAAACAATGAAACGGTGCGGCGGCTGGGCAGCAACAAGAAAGCTGAATTTGCCCAGATAAGCAACCGCACCAAGCAGACGAGAGTATGCACCACCAAGAAGATAAAGCGCGAGGACATTATGCTGCTGTTCCCTATTCTGGCGGACAACGATATGCAGGCGGAAATAGACTTCCTGTGGAAGATATCGCAGACACAGCAGGCAATACGAGGCGCAGTTAATCTTTTCGGCAACGCATACGACAACGGCAAGTATGATCTGTCCGGCTTGGTGGCTATGGCAAAATTTATGGAGCTTGACCTTACGGGGCTTGACATCAAATCCATAAAGGGGGCGGCGTAATGAAGCATTCCCGTCCCTCCAAGCCTACACGCTCGCAGAAGGAGGTCATCGACGCGCTTCGGCTGGACGTTGAAAGCTATCTTGTATGCACCGAGACGGAGCGCA
>JBJEQM010000397.1:0-4234 GCA_051881755.1 Oscillospiraceae bacterium | reverse complement strand
TAACCGCAAAACAATTAATAATCAATATTACTGATATCACCGCAATGAATCTCTTCATTATCTCCACTGAAATTTGCCTCCACCAATGTTTTCATCATCGACATAAACATTCTCCGTAAATGTGCCCTCAGTAATTATATCGGTTGACAAGGATTCCTGTTCATCGGACGCTTCACTTGTTTCCGTGTTGACAGATTCGTTTGTCTGCGTTTCAAAAATAACGCCGCCGTCAGTCATTTCGGTTTCTTTTTCCGTAAATGAAGTTGTTTCCGTCGGAATATTCTCTTCCGTTGCGCTGTCCTCTTCAGCTTTGTTTTTTCCCGAAAGAATAACACCGCACGCAGCGATCGCTGCGCACAGCAATACGGTCAAAATTATCCCAACTATTTTTTTCATTTCCGCACCTCATATATCTTGATTTTATCTTGTCTTTATACTATAATTCTAATAAAGGCTATGTGAAGGAGTTATTGTCATGTTTATCACCATTGCTGTTTCTGCTGCTGCCGCTGCGCTTATCAATTTATTTTATTTCAAAGCCAAGCATGATAAGCTTCTTTTTCCTATTGTCTCGGCTGTTGTTTTCTCAATTATAATTTCATTACTGACATTCTCAAAAACAGATACTGTTACATATATAAAATGCTTTGCGGTTTTGTCATTTCTTCATTTATGCAGTACCAACGATATAATCCGCCATCAATCGGATAATATATTTCCGCTCCTGATAATTGCGGCAGGTTTAATTATGCCGCAGAATATTATTTACAGTTTAATTTCATTTGCTCTGATAGCCGTGGCCTTTTGATAATAATTATATCGAGCAAAAAAACTATCGGCGGCGGAGATATAAAAATGATATGCGCCATGACCTTTTTCTTCGGGATAAGGCTGACCGTCACGGCAATTATCGCCGCCTGTATAACGGGCATAATATATGCCATCGCCGCCAAATTTATTGTAAAGCTTCCCGACTTCAACAAGCATTTTGCATTTCTGCCGTTTGTTGAAGTCGGATATATCACTGCTTTGCTTATTGAGCTTTTTTAAACCCTTCCAAGAATAATGACAGCCTGTCCCTCTATCTTTATCCACTGCTTTGATGGCTGTGAACCACTGATGTCAACATTTGTTGATGTATAATCGGCTGTAACGGTTATCAGACAATATACTGCGCTGCTCGGGGTTGCCGGAACATACGCTTTTACCATACAGGTGCCCTCCGAAATGCCTGTTATCTCACCTGAAATAGGATCTACCGAAGCGATATTTTCATCATCGCTTTCCCAGAATACCGAATCATCGGTTTTTCCTCCGGGTATAGATTTGACCGTTAATTTCAGTTTATCATTTACCGCTACCGAAGCCGCAAAGGTAGATAATGTTATCGTTTTATTGTCTGTGCTGTCCGACGGTTCGACATGAACATGGATAGGCTCGGCTTGTACAAGTCCATCATTTGTTCGTACGATAATATCCGCGTCGCCTGCATTGACAGCCGTAATGACTATTTTCTGAGCTTTGGTATCCTTGCTGTCGGTATCCTTATTTGAACCAAACAACCGCGCGAACAAGCCCGTTATACCGCTGCCCTTATTTTCGGTACTGTCGTAAAAATCTTTTATTGCCAAAGCTATGCTGGTGTCCGAGCTTTCGACGACTATATCGGACAACGTATAATACTTTTCATCTGTGATAGGAAGCTGCTTTAAAACCAACTCCTCAACATCACCGATATTCATATCAAAGTCTCTGGTCGGCTCGATAATTATGCCGTCGCCGTGCTCCAGACCTTCATCTATAGCGTCGGAAAGAGTACATTCCGTAAATTTGAAATCATTGAAGTCACATTCGCAGTGACAGCTGATTATATCCTTGCCGCTTTTTTCGCCTAAAATATCTTTAAGCCGTCACATAATCAGCTGTTAAACTTGCTCGCTACAGCCTGCGTCTGACCCTCAAGCTGTGTATCTATATTAGCGGAAATCGTAGTTGCCAGCTCAATATGCTGAGTGCTTACCTTTTCCATGAACACAGCAAAAGCTTCCATATCCTTATCAAACTCTGCCTGTACCGTGTTTTTGAACTTATTAAAGGTCTCCTTGATCTTTGCTGACTCGGCGCTCTGATATGCCGTATCGGATTCAAGCTTGTTTATGGTCGCGCCTATTTCGCTGACCTTATTATCCATAGATTCTTTGAGTCCTCTGAGCTGAACAGCAATTTGGTTCAGCTTTTCGGTATCAATATGCTGTTCAAAATTTGAAGCCATAATGTACTCCTCCTCAATTTAATTTCTTCCGATAGATGCTGCCTGCTGAGCAAGCTCATCACGTTTGTTTTCATATGACGCCGCAGTCGCACGCAGAAATTCTGCATATGTATTAAGCTGCTGCTTCATTGCATCAAAGGGTATTTTATAACTCTTTATCCTTTCGATAAGGGTCTGAGCGTCGGTACCCTTATACGCATCTGCAAGATCACCGCTTACCAGCTGCTGAAGCAGATTGTTGTTATACAGATTTGCGTAATCGGCAGTCAGATTGTCAACCTGATTTGCAATACTGCGCATTTTTTCCGGCGTAACATCATACATTGCCATAAAACCATCTCCTCGTTTATTCCAAAATTTTATTTTGATACCTCAAATGCTGCAATGCAGCACTTATCAGCCACAATTCTTTGGGATATATTTGTATAAAATATATCATTATAAGCTTTCGCCGTCAATATAAAATACAAAATTGACGCATTTATCTGCATTTTCTGCAAATTATCGACGCATGATACACATATGGCAGGCTGACAGCTAACCGCCGAATACTGTCACGCTCATGCTTTTTCCCGATGTATCATATTTTTGCTCGGTCGGAAATTAAATGCGGCACAGTTGTACCCTGCCCGACGGACGCGATCACGGAATAGTTTTTGGAAAATATGGTTGCAATAAGTCGGATAATGCTGTATAATAGTATTATCATACAACAGAAGGGCGTGAGCAAAATGGGCAAAATTGTATTCATCGACACGGAGGTTGACCCAGAAATAAATAAAGTATCCGACTACGGCGCGGTAAATGCGGATAACTCCGGGCTCCACACAAGCTCAGAAAGCGAATTTGCGGAGTTTATCAAGGGGTACGATCATATCTGCGGTCACAATATTCTTGCTCACGACCTTAACTTTATCGAAGCTGCCGTTGACAGTTCGGGCATACGTTACGCAGTGGATACGCTGTATCTTTCTCCTCTGCTCTTCCCCAACCGTCCGTATCACGCCCTGCTAAAGGACGATAAGCTCCGCACGGACGAGCTTAACAATCCCCTTAACGATTCCATAAAGGCGAGAGAGCTTTTTTACGACGAGGTGAACGCCTTTGAAGCGCTGAGTGAGCGTATGAAAAACATTTACTGCTCACTCCTGTATGAGCACAAGGAATTTTACGGCTTTTTCATGTACACGGGACATACTCCCCACGGCGATCTGCCGTCTCTTATTGCAGGGGAATTTGACGGCAAAATATGCAAAAACTGCGATATATCCGCACTCATAAAAAATCACCCCATAGAGCTTGCATACTGCCTTGCGCTTATTTCGGCTGACGATAAATATTCGATCATACCACATTGGGTGCATATAAATTATCCTGCGGTGGAAAATGTCATGCGGCTTCTGCGCAGTACCCCCTGCGGCAGATGTGAATACTGTAAGCGCGAGCTGGACGTCCACGCAAAGCTGAAAAGCATTTTCGGCTATGATGATTTCCGACGTTATAACGGCGAGCCATTGCAGGAAAATGCGGTAAAAGCGGCGGTGGATAACCGCTCGCTTCTCGCTGTATTCCCCACGGGCGGAGGAAAATCCATTACCTTTCAGCTGCCTGCCCTTATTTCGGGCGAGGTATCGCGGGCGCTTACGGTGGTCATTTCCCCCTTGCAGTCCCTTATGAAAGATCAGGTGAATAATCTCGAAAAGCGCGGCATTGTGGACGCCGTCACCATAAACGGTCTGCTCAGCCCCATTGAAAAGGCGGAAGCCATCGAACGCGTTGAGAGCGGACTTGCTTCCATACTGTATATCTCACCCGAATCTTTGCGCTCGCGGACTATCGAGCGGCTTTTTATGTCGCGGAACATCGCACGCTTCGTTATCGACGAGGCACACTGCTTCTCCGCATGGGGTCAGGATTTCCGTGTGGACTATCTGTATATCGGCGACTTTATACGTGAATTGC
>JBJEQM010000396.1:0-4245 GCA_051881755.1 Oscillospiraceae bacterium | reverse complement strand
ATTTAGACCTGCGCATAACGCACAAAGCCGCTGAAATTTTATTTTGAAGCCTTAGGGGAAACGAACATGACCAGCGCGCGTCCCTCCATTTTTGACGGCTTTTCAACTGTACCAAATTCGGCGCAGGCTTCCTTGAACTTGTCGAGAAGCTCCTCGCCGAGATGAGGGTGAGCGATAGCGCGCTTGCGGAAACGCACGGAGACCTTCAGCTTGTTTCCGGATTTCAGGAATTTTATCGCCTGGTTCACCTTTGTATTGAAGTCGTTGGTATCAATGGTCGAGAACATTCTGATCTCCTTGACGTCCACGACCTTCTGGTTCTTCTTAGCTTCCTTTTCACGTTTGCCCTGCTCAAAAAGATACTTGCCGTAGTCCATTATCTTGCACACGGGCGGCGTAGCCTGCGGAGCGATTTTCACCAGATCCAGATCTCTCTCCTCGGCAAGCTTGAGTGCCTCCTTTGCGGAGATAACACCGATAGATGAGCCATCGGAATCAATGACGCGGATTTCCTTGTCCTTAATTTCTTCGTTGATCTGTAATTCCTTGACGCTTATAATAAGCACCCCCAAAAAAATAAAAATGAGCGGAAGCATAACGTTCCGCTCATACAAATTCCATAACGATACACGACAGCAGATGACCCCCTGCCGCGCATTATAAAGAAAAGTATTGACCTCTGCTCGCTTTGCGGCAGGGTGAGAACGGAAAGTTCTGCTTTATTTTCATGTGACACAAAAGTCAACATTAATATTATACACACAAGCTGCCGCTTTGTCAAGCACTTTTTAAAATTTATATAATATAACAAAAATCTCAGCCGCATAAACGCGCACTTTGTATATTTTTACTGTCAGTCGGAGCTTTCGCCGCTGTCGGAGAGAGTATTCTGGTAAGCTTCGTTGTCAAACCACTTGTCCAGAACGTCGACCTGAATGGAATAGCCCGTGTCGGTCTTGACATATTTTGTTATTTCGCCATTGTTGATAAGGTCGATTATCTGCTGGGTGGATAGATTAAGGTATGCCGCGGCTTCCGCCTCTGTGAAATATTTCTTCTCCGTGTTGACATATTCCGACGGTACGCTGTATGTATTCGTATCGGAGAATGTGGTCTCGGAAAGGGTATTGTTCAGCTTTTTGATATTTCCGCCGATATTAAGCCCTGCAATAAGGATACAAACGCCGAGAAATACAGCGCCTACGAGAGTTCCGTTAATGCCGCCGCGCGACGGGCGGGAAGAATTATTATTGCGGTTTGAAGCCATTTGACAACCATTCCTTTCTGCTGTTGATCAGTCACGGAACAGCTTTATCTCCCTGTTCAGACAGAATGAGTAGATATAAGCCCCCGAGACTTTGCGCCCGAGTATCTTTTCTAAAGCAATGCCGTAAAGATAAAGCTGACGGTAGTATCGGTCGATGAGCACCTGTTCGCGGTCAACGCGGTCGGTCTTGTAGTCCACAAGTATCATGCCGCCGTCCTCGGCAAACAGGCAGTCTGCAATACCCTGAAGCATACCGTTGGTATTATTATACTCCTTTCCGAGCTCATCGTCAAGAGAAAGTTCCGATATTTCGATAAGAAATTTCTGTTCTCGGCGTATTTCGGGAGATTTTTTCATTCTTGTATACAGCGGCGAGCGGAAAAAGCTTTCCAGACTGTCATAGTTCAGCGACTTTGCCTCCGCCTCGCTGAGAATACCCTTGTCCGTCAGGACAGCCGCCTGTGCGCGGACGTCCGCTTCGGCGGCGGCATAATCGGCATACTGCATATATGTATGCGTTGCGGTACCGACTTCCGCGGCTGTGAGCCTGCGGTAATCTCCCGAAAAGTCGGGACGGCGCAGGAAAATATCCTCCTGCTCGCTTTTGGCTATCTCCGTGATGGTAAGCTTGGCGGTCTTGCGGGAAAGACTGTCGTCATACTTATATCCGAAGCGGTTAAGCATTTTCTGTACCGTATCCTCGTCGGGGAGGGGTGTGTCCTCCGCCTTGGCGCTGTCGGGCAGAGTATCAAGCTCCGCCGAGGTGGATATCCTTATCCTGCACGGACAGCTAAGCCGAGGCAGGTCTGTGTCGGGCATTATACGCCTGCCCTCGCTGTGGGTCAGCAGCACGCTGAGAAGCCACTCCAGCATAGATGAGGCCGCCGACGGGTCAATGCCCGAATCGCTGACGCTCATGGCGGCGCGCTCCATAAGAGCGGCGGTCTTGTCGCTGTCGGGGACGGTGATGAAAAGCTGCTCGCGGGCGCGGGTAAGAGCAACATAAAGCAGGCGCATTTCCTCGCTGATCGTCTCGCGGCGGTTTATCTGTGCGATAACGAACTGAGGGAACGAAGCGTAGCTTGACATGGTCTCACGGTCGCATATTTTGAAGCCGAGACCCATGTCCGTGTGTATCTGCATGGAGGCAAAGGAGTCCGCCATGTTGAACTGCTTGGACGTGCCGCAGAGGAAAACGAATGGATATTCCAAGCCCTTGGATTTGTGTATGGTCTTGATAGCCACAACGTCATCGGCAGGGGAGGTCACGTTGGCGCGGACAAAATCCTTGCGGCGGTCGGCGATATCGTCAAGATAGCGTATGAAGCCCGAAAGTCCGCCGTCGGAGTTTTCCTCGTAGCTTTTGGCATATTCCAGCAGGAGACGCAGGTTCGCCTTTTTCTGCTCGCCGTCGGCGTAAGCCTGTACCGAAGCAAGAAAGCCCGTGCTGTCGTAAATGGTGCGGATAAGCCGTTCAAGGCTTTGTGAAGCGGCGCAGATACGCAGCTTGCCGTATATCTCGCGGAAGCGAATGAGCTTTTCCTTGGCGGGATATTCCGTTTCCTCCTCCAAAGCCGCAAGCACGCCGCTGTAAATATGGTCGTATTTATCTTTTGTCAGCAGGCGCAGTCGGGCGGCTTCCTCGTCCGTCAGCATGAACATGGGCGACATGAGCACCGACATAAGCGGTATATCAAGCATGGGGTTGTCCACCACCCGCAGCAGGTTTGTCAGCACGGATATTTCGCGGGAATCAAGATATCCGCGGGTCTCCTCGCTGACGGACTTTATGCCGAACGCCGCCAATGCGTCGGTGTAAAGCTGACCGCGCGCACGGTCGCGGAGCAGTATGCAGAAGTCGCTGCATCTGCACGGACGGGTGATGTCCTTTTCGGTGACGGTCGCTTTGCCCAGCATGGAGCGTATCTTTGCGGCGGCGGCATAAGCCTCGGCGTTTATCTCCGCCGCGCTCTCGCTGCCGTTATCGTCCTCCGTATCGTCCTCCGTATCCTCGGGCAGGGGCACTTCCTCCGCGAAGATAAACTCCGTGGAGCGGTCGGCGTCGGGATATTTCGCTCCCTGTTCAAGACGTTCGTCCTCGGTATAATCAATGCCGCCCACGCGCTTGGTCATAAGTCGGCTGAAAACGCTGTTGACAAACTCCACAACGTCGGGACTGCTTCGGAAATTGCGGTTTAAAAGTATAGCGGCGTTGGAGCCTGCGTAATCCTCTGTATAAGGCTCCGCCGAGTTAAGGCAGCTTATAAATATATTGGGATTTGCAAGGCGAAAACGGTATATGGACTGCTTTACGTCGCCGACGGTGAAGAGATTGTCGCCGTTTTTGTCGGCTGAGCCGTTGTGGGAAAGCATACGGAAGATAAGATTCTGCGTGTCGTTGGCGTCCTGAAATTCGTCTATCATGACCACCTTGTAAAATTCCGAAAGCTCCTTTGCAAGGGGAGAGGGGACGATATTTCCGTCCTTTTCGGCGCAGAGAAGCTTTACGGCAAAATGCTCCGCGTCGGAGAAGCTGAGAGCGTTTTTCTCGGCTTTTGCCTCGGCGGTCTCCTCTTCAAGAGCGTTCAGAAGCTCCGCAAGACCGCCTATGAGCCTGCCGTTTTTCTCGTAGTCGCTGTTTATCTCATCCTCGGTGAAAATGAAGTCGGAGCAGAGCTTTTTCAGCGCGTCCTTGCAGTCGGTGCGAAGCTTGCCTGCCTTGTCCGCAAGCTCCCGTTCGGGAGTGCCGTTTTTGGCTTTGGTGCGGTATTTTGTCATGTTTGACCATTCAATGCCGCCGAGGTCGAAGCGCTTGTCCCACGGCATATCCTCGGACATGACCTTTTCCGCCGCCGAAAGGAGCATATCCCGCTCGGCGGTGAAAATATCCTGCTTCACGTCCTCGCCCGCCTGCGCAAGAAGTCCGATGGCGTAGTCCATTTTGCCTGCCATGGCTTTAAGCCTGCCCGAGATTATAT
>JBJEQM010000395.1:0-4246 GCA_051881755.1 Oscillospiraceae bacterium | reverse complement strand
TATCGAGATAATGGACACTATTAAAGAAATTGATATTTCCTATGACCCCATCAAGGATAATCATAATGTATATCTTAACGACCTGCGCAAGGATATTCCTGCGGATTCTTTCCCCACGGAAAAGATATTGCAGAACGCTGTGAGCTCGGAAAATTCCTTTGTTGTTCCTAAAGTAGTCGAATAATATAGTATAAGGAGTCGGGATAATGGATATTACTGCATTGAAAATCAGCGATATGCGTTCCATGCTTGATAATAAGGAGATCTCCGCAGCTGAACTGGCAGACGCGTATCTGGAAAGAATAAAGTCCGTTGACGATAAACTGGAAAGCTACATTACCGTTACCGAAGAAGCGGCGAAAAAGGCAGCAGAAAAGGCGCAGGAGAAGATTAACAGCGGCGAATCGTCGCCTCTCTGCGGCATACCTCTTGCTATCAAGGACAACATCTGCACAGAGGGTATCAAAACTACCTGTGCTTCAAAAATGCTGGAGGATTTTATTCCGCCGTATAATGCAGCGGTCATGGATAAGCTGGAAAACGAGGGTATCGTTATGCTGGGCAAGACCTCTATGGACGAATTTGCCATGGGCGGTTCCACTCAGACAAGTGCATTTAAAAAAACTAAAAATCCTTATGACCTTACAAAAGTTCCCGGAGGAAGCTCGGGCGGCTCGGCTGCTGCGGTAGGCGCTTCGCTTTGTGCGGCGGCTCTCGGCTCGGATACGGGCGGCTCTATCAGACAGCCTGCGTCATTCTGCGGTGTAACGGGTCTGAAGCCCACTTACGGCAGAGTATCACGTTACGGTCTCGTTGCGTTTGCAAGCTCCCTTGACCAGATAGGACCTATTGCAAATAGCGTCGAGGACTGTGCCGTTATACTTAACGCAATATCCGGATACGACCCTCATGACGGCACATCTTCCCGAAACGAAGTGCCCGATTTTACCGCAAAGCTTGGACAGGATATCAAGGGTATGAAAATTGCTCTGCCCAAGGAATTTTATGCGGACGGTATTGACGAGGATGTTAGAAATACCGTACTTAAAGCGGCTGATTACTACAAATCTTTAGGTGCGGAGCTTATTGACTGCTCCATGCCGTCGCTGAAATATGCCGTTGCAGCGTATTATCTTATTTCTTCGGCTGAGGCATCATCTAACCTCTCCAGATACGACGGTATCAAGTTCGGCCACCGTTCCGAAAAAGGCGGCTCTTTCAATGAGCTTATTGCCAATTCCAGAAGCGAGGGCTTCGGAGATGAGGTCAAGAGAAGAATTCTTCTCGGTAACTATGCTCTTTCAAGCGGTTACTATGACGCATATTATGGCAAGGCAATGGCTCTTAAGCAGAAGATATGCGAGGAATACGAGCAAATATTCTCTTCCTGCGATATTATCCTTACACCTACCGCGCCTACGGTCGCATACGGCGTAAACGAAAATATCTCCGACCCTGCCAAGATGTATCAGGCGGATATATGCACAGTTACGGTAAATATCGCGTCTCTCCCGGGAATCTCCACCACCTGCGGCTACGATGCCAAGGGTATGCCTATCGGTATGTCTATCATCGGCAAAAAGTGGGACGAGGCTACAATAATTCAGGCGGCGGACGCATTTGAAAAAAATTTCACACGCGTTCCTGCGAAAATATAAGGAAAGGGGAGATAGCTATGTCGGCATATATTCCTGTTATCGGTCTTGAAATCCATGCCGAGCTTCTTACAAAATCAAAGGTATTCTGCACATGCAGCGCTGAATTTGGCGGTGACAGAAACTCACGCTGCTGTCCTGTATGCTCCGGTATGCCCGGCACGCTTCCCGTTATCAACCGGACTGCTGTTGAATATGCTGTCAGAGCGGGCATGGTAATGGGATGCGACATCAACAAATTCTCCGTTTTCGACAGAAAAAACTATTTCTATCCCGACCTGCCGAAAGCTTATCAGATATCACAGCTTAATTTTCCTATCTGTATCAACGGACTTGTTCCCATTGAGTACGAAGAGGACGGCGTAAAGAAAACAAAGAACATCAGAATTAACCGCATACACCTTGAAGAGGACGCAGGAAAGCTTATTCACGATGACCTTAACGGCGTTTCTCTTGTGGACTATAACCGATGCGGTATACCCCTTATCGAGATAGTTACCGAGCCAGATATGAGCTCCTCTGCGGAGGCAAAAGCTTTCGTTGAAAAGGTTGCGCTGCTTCTTCAATATGCGGGTGTATGCGACTGTAAAATGGAGCAGGGCTCTCTCCGTGCGGACGTTAACGTATCTATAATGAAACCTACCGATACAGAGTACGGCACAAGAACGGAAATCAAGAACATTAACTCCATCAAGGCTATCGGACGCGCAATTGATTTTGAGATATATCGTCAAAGCAAGCTGCTTGATATGGGTCAAAAGGTCGTTCAGGAGACCCGACGTTTAGATGATAATAAGAGAGAAACAAAGGCGATGCGTTCCAAGGAGGACGCTCACGATTACCGATATTTCCCCGATCCGGATATTTTGCAGGTGAATTTCTCCGACGAGCAGCTTGACGCTATTAAAAATTCGCTCCCCGAGCTTCCCGAGCAGCGTATCAAGAGATATACCGAGCAGTTCGGTCTGTCCGTAAACGACGCGAATATACTGGTAAGCAACAAGGCACTTTCCGATTTCTATGACAGTGCTGTCAAGGTATATAATAATCCCAAGTCCATTTGTAACTTTATTAATTGTGAGCTTATGCGCCGCGTAAATCTGGGCGAGATAACCATTGAAAATCTGCCGTTTACGGCAGAGGAGCTGGCTAAGCTGGTCGAAATGGCAGACACCGACAAGGTCTCCAAGAACGATGCCAAGGACGTATTCCGTGAAATGTGCGAAAAGGGCGGAGACCCCGAAGAAATTGCCAAGGCAATGGGTCTGCTTATCACAAATGACACAGGCAAGGTCATTGAGGTCATTGACGAGGTGCTCAAAGCTAACGAAAAGGCTGTGGGACAGTTTCTCGGCGGCGACCGGAAGGTATTCGGTTTCCTTATGGGACAGTGTACAAAGGCGCTCAAGGGCGTCTGCACACCCAAGGTCATAAAGGAAGAGCTTGAAAATAAGCTTAAGTCTCTAAGAGACATTAACAGGCTGCTTTCTTAACATTTTTTGAATTACGCCAAGTAATATCTTGCATATTTACTATAAAATGTATGTATAATTGCATTATTTACTGTATAATCTGCAAGAAAAATAAAAATATACTGCAAATTTCAAAAAAGGTATTGACAAAACGAAATTTGTGGTGTATTATATTACTGTAATCAAATTCAATTCAAAGAAGCAATGGCGCTTCGGCAGACGATATAATTGTCTGTCGGAGCGCTTTTTGAGTTTCTTTATGGGAGGAGTATTTTTATGTCAGAAACAACAAATCAGGGAGTTAAGAGTGTTCCGGATTATTTCGGCTGTAACGTTTTTAACGAGGAAACAATGAAAAACAGGCTTCCTAAGAATGTATACAAGTCTTTGTTAAAGACTCAGAAGCTTGGTATTGCACTTGATACCGATGTTGCCGAGGTAATTGCCTCTGCAATGAGAGAATGGGCTATTGAAAAGGGTGCAACGCATTACACCCACTGGTTCCACCCCATGACAGGCGTTACAGCCGAAAAGCACGATTCCTTTATCTCGCCTACAAAGGACGGCAAGGTAATTATGGAATTTTCCGGTAAGGAGCTTATAAAGGGCGAGCCTGACGCTTCGTCTTTCCCCTCCGGCGGTCTTCGTGCTACATTTGAAGCAAGAGGCTATACCGCATGGGACCCCACATCTCCCGCATTCGTTAAGGACGGTTCGCTGTACATACCCACAGCTTTCTGCTCATACACAGGCGAGATACTTGATAAGAAAACACCGCTTCTCCGTTCAATGGAGGTACTTTCCGAGCAGGCTATCAGAGTTCTGAGACTCTTCGGCAACACAACAAGCACAAGAGTTACAACAACTGTTGGTCCCGAGCAGGAATACTTCCTTGTTGACAAGAAGCTTTATGATCAGCGTAAAGACCTTATTCTTACAGGCAGAACACTTTTCGGTGCAAAGGCGCCTAAGGGTCAGGAGCTTGAAGACCACTACTTCGGCAATATCAAGACAAGAGTTTCCGAGTATATGAAAGACTTGGACGAGGAGCTTTGGAAGCTTGGTATCCTTTCCAAGACAAAGCATAACGAGGTTGCTCCCGCACAGCACGAAATGGCT
>JBJEQM010000394.1:0-4249 GCA_051881755.1 Oscillospiraceae bacterium | reverse complement strand
ATCCAGCCTTCCAAAATATCACCCCGTCTCCTACGACTGTGTTTACATTATATCATGACGCCGCAGAGAATGCGCGACTTTTTGTGCTGACTTATGTTGTGTCAATTATACTATTTATAAAATATCTTGTCAATGAATATAAAATAAAATATAAAATTTCTTGTTTACCCCTTTTCAAATAGGCAAAAATATGATATAATACATTTTTAGGACTATGTATTGGAAAGGAGTTAATATATATGCTGCTGCTTGAAGAATTAAAGGTGGAGCTTGAAGACTACCGAAAAGACATGAAGGAGCTTTACAATATCCTTGACCTTGACAAGGCAAAGGCGGAGATCGCAGAGCTTCAGGCGGAATCGGGCAAGGAGGGCTTCTGGGACGATATTGAAAATTCCCAGAAGGTCATGCAGAAGATAAAGCGCAACGAGGCATCCATCGACAGCTTTAACAAGCTCAACGCCAAGCTTGAAGATACCATTACAATGATAGAGCTTACTCTGGAAGAGGGTGCCGAGGAGGACGACGAGGTGGTGCAGGAGATAAAATCCGACGCCCACCACTTCAAAAATGAGCTTGAATCCATGAAGCTGACCACTCTCCTTACGGGCGAGTACGACAGCAAGAACGCTATCCTCACATTCCACGCGGGCGCAGGCGGCACCGAGGCGCAGGACTGGGCGGAGATGCTGTTCAGAATGTACAATATGTGGGCTGAGAGCCACGGCTTCAAGGTAACGACCCTTGATTATCTTGACGGCGACGAGGCAGGTCTGAAGTCCGCGTCTATCCTTATCGAGGGACTTAACGCATACGGCTTTATGAAGTCGGAGTCTGGCGTACATCGTCTTGTGCGCGTATCGCCCTTTGACAGCTCAGGCAGACGTCACACGTCCTTTGCTTCATTGGAGGTTATGCCCGAAATGAGCGAAGCCGATACAAACATCGAGATACGTCCCGAGGATTTGGAGATAGACTTTTACCGTGCATCGGGCGCAGGCGGACAGAAGGTAAACAAGACCTCCTCCGCAGTACGTCTTACACATATACCTACGGGTATCGTTGTATCCTGCCAGACACAGCGCAGCCAGTATCAGAACAAGGACTACGCCATGAAAATGCTTATGTCCAAGCTGGTTGAGATAAAGGAGCGCGAGCACCTTGAAAAGATAGAGGATATCAAGGGCGTGCAGAAAGAAATTGCGTGGGGCGCGCAGATACGTTCCTATGTATTCATGCCTTACACTCTCGTAAAGGATCACCGCACCAACTTTGAAAACGGAAACATCGGCGCGGTTATGGACGGCGACCTTGACGGCTTTATCAACGCATATCTTACCGAGCTTTCACACGGCAATATCTCCAAGTAATGCGGGGGTATCCTTATGCAGAAAATACTGGGATATATGCGCAAAGCCATACAGGAATTCGACCTTATACAGGACGGCGACCGCATAGCCGTGGGCGTTTCGGGCGGCAAGGACAGTCTTGTTATGCTGAAAGGACTTGTTCTGCTGCAAAGGTTTATCGGCATTGATTATACCGTGGTAGCCATCACCCTTGACCCTCATTTCAACGGCGAAAAGGGCAATTACGAGCCCGTGGCGGAGCTTTGCAAAGAGCTTGGTGTTGAATATATCCTTATAGATACCCACATCGGAGAGATAGTTTTCGATATACGCAAGGAGCCTAATCCGTGCAGTCTCTGCGCAAGAATGAGGCGGGGCGCTCTCCATGATGCCGCCAAAGCCGCAGGCTGCAATAAGATCGCTCTGGGACACAATTATAACGACGTTGTGGAGACCTTTGTGATGAATCTTACCATAGAGGGCAGACTGGGCTGTTTTTCACCCAAAAGCTATCTTTCGCGTAAGGATATCACAATGATACGTCCGCTGGTCCTGGCTCCGGAAAAGGATATCCGCAGAGCGGCCAAGCGAAACGAACTGCCCATAGTAAAGTCAAAATGTCCCGCAGACGGCGCGACCTCGCGCCAGCGCGTCAAGGAGGAGCTTGCCGCCCGCGACAGAATCGACAAGGGCTTTTCCGACAGGCTTTTCGGTGCGCTCCGCCGCTCTGGTCTGGACGGCTGGGGATATAAACAGAAGAGTTAACAATGATTTATTTTGCTTTTTACAATTTGATGTTCGATAACCTTTAAGTAATGCGGATATTTGTATAGATTGACAAAAGAAATGAGACTTGGTTGACATTTATGCCGAAATAGTATAAAATATATACTATACTATGATTTATCCTTATCGGATCACGCACATATATCCGTTGGGGACAAAATAACAAAGCGCTTATATGCGTTATGACAGTACATATCAAGGAGATTTTGAAAATGAATTTTAAGAAGCTTATATCTGTTTTTGCCGCAGCGGCTCTTGCGGCGTGTCTTGCTGTTCCTGCTTTCGCCGAAGAAGAGGAAGCGGCAGCTGAGGAAGATGTTACAGTTGCTGAGGAAGCGGACGAAAAGAGCGATTCCGACCTTGAGGACATCGAAATGCCTGTGGCGCGCGCTATCCTTACAAACGGTATGTGGGGACAGTCTATAACATATTCCAATTCCGAGCTTGCCGCCGACAGATTTACCGAGGACACCCAGATAATAATCGAGTTCGAGACCGAGGGCAATGCGCCTAACGGCAACGCTCCCGTTGAGCTTATCCTACAGAATTACGACGTTGAACCGCAGATATGGGCAAAGGTATCTCCCGCCGAATACGACGAGACCAGCGCTGTTTTTAACTATGCCGATATGGTAATATTTTATGGTTCGGATGATCTTTCGGGCGTAAATAATATCTGCATCGGAGACTGCGGCGAAAAAATGAAGCTGACTAAGTTTACGGCTACTAACGTCAAGCCCAAGCCTGTTGTAACTACAGCGGAGACCACAACCGCTGCCGAGACCGAGGCTGTTACCGAAGCTCCCGTGACCGAAGCTGTAACGGAAGTAACTACCACAGCTGCACCTGCTGCTCCGGTTGAGGAAGGCGGCATAAACATGACAGTGGTAGTTGTTATCATTGTTGGCGTTGTTGTAGTAGCTGCTGCTGTTGTCACCATCATCGTTGTAAAGAAGAGCAGGAAGAGATTTTATTAATAATTTACCTTTTAAGATAATTTTAAGCTGTATGCCTTACAATAATGGCATACAGCTTTTTTGTTACTATGCTCCGCAGCTGTCGGAAACAAGACGTCCGTCTGATATTTTTATAATGCGCGCCGCTTGATCGGCAACGGAGCTGTCGTGTGTGATGATGATAACTGTCTTGCCGCCGCGGTTAAGGTCGCTGAGGATACGCATTACCTCGTCGCCGCAGCGGCTGTCCAGATTTCCCGTAGGCTCGTCCGCAAGTATAATGGGCGGCGATAGCGCGATAGCGCGTGCGATGGCAACTCTTTGCTGCTGACCGCCCGACATCTCCGACGGCTTGTGATCCATGCGGTGACTCAGGGACACCTTTTCCAGCGCGTGCTGCGCAAGCTCGCGGCGCACGCTTTTGGGTATACCGCGGTAAAAAAGGGGCAGCTCAACATTTTCCAGCGCAGTAAGGTCGGGTATAAGATTGAAGCCCTGAAAAATAAAGCCTATCTCCTTGCTGCGGATATGCGACAGGGTGTTTTCGTCCAGCGTGGAGACGGCTCTGCCGCCAAGAAGATATTCACCCTCGGACTGCACGTCCAGACAGCCCAGCATATTCATCAGCGTGGATTTTCCCGAGCCCGACGAGCCCGACACCGCAACAAATTCTCCGCGGCGGATATCCAGCGATATGTCTGAAAGGGCGGTAACGCGGCTGCCGTTTTTTCCGTAATATTTCGTAATGTGCTTCAGCTCCATGAGCGGCATGATATGACCTCCCGAAAATGTGTTATTGTTATTATTATTGGCATATATTTTCGGGGTATACCGAAAGGAATTGTTTACATGAAAAAGATCTTTAAGAATATTATTATGATATTTACATTGTTGTCTGTCCTTACGGCTCTGACCGCCTGCGCAGATAATTCCGAGGATACCGTAAGCACGGAGGCATCCGTACAGACCACGGAGGCGGAGAGCGAAAGCTCCGCCGAGACCGAGAGTACCGCCGACAGCGATAATGCCGTAAGCAGGGAGAGCGCCGCAAACAGTGTATCGGGCGTAGTAAAATCGGTCTCGGAGGATAAGATAGTTATCGAGGAAATGACGCGCGGCGGTATGCGCGAAAAGGGCGAGATGCCGTCGGAGGATATG
>JBJEQM010000393.1:0-4254 GCA_051881755.1 Oscillospiraceae bacterium | reverse complement strand
CATTATAAAAATTTTGCCCATGCAATAGCCCCTGAAATTATTTCTTGCTTCTCTTGTGATAGCTGTTGTAGTCGAATTTGATAATGCCGCATACCGCCTCCATTATCTCCTCGGTGGTGCGGAGCATATCCTGCGCGTCGGAATAGCTTATATCCTGCGGAATATCGGCAGGGTACCTTGTCTCGATATAATACTTGTTCAGCGACGTTGTCTGAGGGAGCCACTGCTTGAAGCACTCGTCCAGAAGCGCCGCCTGCTTGCAGAGCCATGTTACATTGTGTCCGTCGTTGAGACGGCGCGTCTTGTACAGCAGAAAGCCCTTCAGGGATTTTTCTATTGCCTGCTGACAATGGAACACCGCAGGCGCATAAAGCCGTTTGTCCGTTATAAGCAGCCGCGCCGCAAGCATATCCTGATATGCGTGATAAAGCCAGTCGTAGTACCGCTTGCTGTCGCCGCTGTGATTACCTCTGCTCATAAACGATCTCTCCCTCGCTGTCCACACGGTACGCAAACGTGCAGTCGTCGTCGATACACTCGTTCCAGTCGGAAATGTTGTATACGATAAGGTCGCAGGGCACGGGACACTCAGTGTTTATCAGTATCTCCGATTCCAGCGCGTTATGGTCGGTATAGCTGTCCGCAACCACAACGCAGAGCTTAAAGGAGGTTATTTCGCCCCTGCGGTCGGTCTTTTTCGATACAAGAAAGATCTGGAACGGGGAGCAGAATTTCACTATCTCCTCCGCCATATTTATAACTACGGGAGCCATATTGTTGTTGATCATAGCTTTTCCTCCCTCCGTTAATGTATAATATATAGAATTATCCACAAAATATACCCGATTTTGCAAATGTTTCTTTAATATATTATACAATATTTCGGAGGATATGTCAAGTTAAATGCAGGTGAAAATCATGCTTTGGGCGTGTTAGCGGGACGCTTTTTCCGCCATATAATTATGACGGCGGCATATACCGCAAAGCCCGCAAGACCGATAATGCTCGCCGCGATACCAATATCACGCTCGGCGGAGTGATACACCAGCTTGACGGTATGCTTTCCCTCGGGAACGGGAACAGCCATAAAGCCGATGTTTGCTCGGAGCAGCTCAGTCTTTTCGCCGTCCACATAGGCGGTGAAATTTTTATCGTAAGCGTAGCTGAAAAATACAAGATTTGCCCTGTCAAGCTCTATCTCCGCAGTGCAGCTGTCCTTGTCCGTCGTGAAGCGGTACGCCGACTGAGCCGCCCTCTTTGCACATTCCTCGTCAAATTCCTCCTCGCTTAAAGGACGCAGCCGGTCCTGCGGCAGAGGCTCCGTCCATGCTGCGGCGGCGGAGGTATCCTCCAGCACCATGGCTTTAAGCATGAAGCTGCTTCTGTCGTCCGACGGCAGCTTCATCAGATCCTCCTCGGAAATGCAGTAGTCGTAGCAGAAGCCCATGGGGATAAAGTTGGGATTTTCGTATATTGCATAGTATTCCTGAGTGGACTTATAAATATATTTTTGGGAAAAGCTGTGAAATATCTTTTCGGGTTTAGTGTTGCGGTGGGTCAGAATAATAAGGTCCTTGACCGATAACAGACAGTTGGCACCGTAATCGCCGGGAATATCTCCGCTGTAGCACTCCAATGCATCAAGGAAATCTCCGTAAGCCGCATTGACGGTGCTGTTGAATGTATATACCGACTTTTTATTCCACAGCAGATTAATATTATCCGCCCAGTCGTTGGTGGCTGTTCTTGACCCGTATTCCGTGTCCTCCAGCTGAATATCGTTTGTAAAGGAATACGTTACCCAGTCGGGATAGCTTGTCTCTCCGATGCCGAAAAGGAGGTACGATTCGCTCATTCCAAACGCGAAAGCCGCCGTTACCGCCAGCACTTTAAGATAATATTCCTTGTCGCGCTTGGTTTTAAATATGATGAAAAATACTGCCGCAAGTCCGCCGACGGCAAATATTATCTGTACATATTTCTGTACCATGCTGTAATAAGCAATATATTCCGACCATCGCGAAAGCTCTTCTATGGGAGATATTATGGAAAATACGGTAATAATTACCACGGCTGCCCCGTGGATAATAATACCCGGCTTGAAATATTTCGGCTCATTTTCAAGAGCGCAGCCTGTCATGACCGCAAAAATAAGCGTGGGAGCAAACATCCACCGAGCATAATAAAGAGGGCTTCCAAAGGAGTACAGACTGTTGAGCGCAGGGATAAGCGCCATTATTAAGCATACTGCGGACAGCTTTGTAAAGCTGCTCTTTTTGTTGGCGAGAATGTACGCCAGCACGCCCGATATGCCGAAAAGGGGCAGGAACAGCTGCTGCGAGGAAAATCTGGAGCCGTGGGGATAATCTCCGGCGTAATCGGGGAAGATGTTCGTATATCCCATAATATCGGGTGGCAGAAATATTGCCTGCAATATACGCGCGTATCTCCACGGAGTTTCATATATCAGCATATCGCGGACGCTGTCAAAGCCCACGTCCAGACGGCTGCTGTTTACAAGACAGTATACAGCAGGCAGCAGAACAAAGCCCGCCGCAAGCACGCCCAGCACCGATTCCAGCGCAAGGCAGAAAAAGTCCTTTATATTAATGCGGAAGCTTTTGTCCGTCAGACGCACAAGAAAGTATACAACAAGGAAAACGACCTCTGTGCCGAAAATATAATAGTTTACTATGGCGCATAATGCCACAGTCAGACCGAACAGTATACGCCGCTTCTCCGTTACAGCCGCCTCCAGCGCCGCAAGCAGCAGCGGAAAAAACACAAGGGCGTCCAGATAGTGATATGTGAAATTGACCATCTGATAGCCCGAAAAAGTGTACAGTAAAGCGGCAATGACCGCATACATATCATTTTTGCAGAAGCGCGAGGCGTAAATATATCCGTTTAAAGTACATACGCCGAATTTCAGCGCTATAATAAAAGGTATTGCATACAGCGCCGCCTTTTCGGGCAGCAGCAAAAAAATAAGCGTGAACGGACTGAACAGGTTGTAAAATCCGTATGAGCCGATAAAATCCAGACCCTCTCCCGCAAGGAAATCATACTGCGGCAGAGCACCCTCGCCGTACAGACGGCGGAAATACAGCATAAACGGTATCTGCTGCGAGTCGAAGTCGGCGCAGTAATAAAATACCATGCCGTTCTGTATAACAAACGGCAGCGCAGATATAAGGAATATCGCCATGCCGAGTATGACGGTCATTATGTAATATTTATTTTTATTTTTGCTTATCTCCATTTTACCCTATTGACCCCACCGCATTTTTCCAGCCGTCCAGCAGCTCACCGCGTTTTACATCGGACATTGCGGGCAGGAACTCCGCGCCGCTGCCGTTAAGACCCGCAAGCTCGTCTCTGCTGTCCCAGAATTTCACCGCCAGACCTGCAAGATACGCCGCGCCCATGGCAGTAGTTTCCACGCACCTCGGACGTATGACCCTTTTGCCCAGTATATCCGCCTGAAACTGCATGAGGAAATTGTTGGCGGAGGCTCCGCCGTCTGTTCGAACGGAGCTTATCTCAAAGCCTGCCTCGTCCTCCATGGCTTTCATCACGTCCGCCGACTGATACGCTATGGATTCCAGCGCCGCGCGGACGATATGAGCCCGTCCCGCGCCCCGCGTCAGACCCGTGATAATGCCCCGAGCATCGGGCTTCCAGTAGGGCGCGCCGAGTCCCACGAATGCGGGCACAATGTATACTCCGTTCGTATCGGGTACGGACAGGGCTATCTCCTCCGTTTCCGCCGCCGTGCGCACAAGCTGCATCTCGTCGCGGAGCCATTGTACAACAGCACCTGCCACAAATACAGAGCCCTCCAGCGCGTAGCTTACCTTGCCGTCAATCCCCCACGCTATGGTGGTGAGCAGACCGTTTTTGGACGGTATAGGCGTTTCACCCGTGTTCATCAGCAGGAACGCGCCCGTGCCGTAGGTGTTTTTCACTCCGCCCTTTTCAAAGCAGCACTGTCCGAACAGCGCCGCCTGCTGGTCGCCTGCCGCCGCCGCAACGGGTATGGCGCCCCCAAGCAGCGCAGGGTCGGTGTAGCCGTAAATGCCGCTTGACTCCACAGGCTTTGGCAGCATTTCCTCGGGGATATCCAGCAGCGCAAGTATATCCTTATCCCACTTTAACGTGTGTATATTGAACATCATAGTGCGTGAGGCGTTGGAGTAATCGGTGACGTGTACTCTGCCGCCCGTCAGATTCCATATGAGCCATGTCTCCACC
>JBJEQM010000392.1:0-4283 GCA_051881755.1 Oscillospiraceae bacterium | reverse complement strand
GAAAGGAAAGTAAAATGAAAATTCTTGCAATAGAATCCTCTTGCGACGAAACAGCCGCCGCTGTGGTGGAGGACGGAAAAAAGATACTCTCAAATGTGGTATCAACGCAGATAGAGGAGCATAAAAAGTACGGCGGCGTTGTGCCCGAGATAGCCTCGCGGCGACACTGCGAAAATATCGTGGGGGTCGTTGCAAAGGCGCTGACCGACGCGGACATGACCATACAGGACGCGGACGCGGTGGCTGTGACCTACGCCCCCGGACTTATCGGCGCGCTGCTTGTGGGCGTGAGCTATGCAAAGGGTCTTGCCCTTGCCGCAAATAAGCCGCTGATACCCGTGCATCATATTGCAGGACATATTGCGGCGAACTATCTTGCCTCCGCCGACAGCGACGAGCCGCTGAAACCGCCCTACCTTTGTCTTGTTGCCAGCGGCGGACATTCCCACATTATCGAGGTGACTGACTACACCAAGTTCCGCGTGGTGGGACGTACCCATGACGACGCGGCAGGGGAGGCGTTCGACAAGGCGGCGCGCGTGCTGGGCTTTTGCTATCCCGGCGGCGTGCAGATAGACAAGGCGGCGCAGCTGGGCAACTCCGAGGCGTACAAGCTTCCCCACCCCAAGATAAACGGCAATCAGTACGATTTCTCGTTCAGCGGACTGAAAACCGCGGTCATAAATACGGCGCACAATGCCGCGCAAAAAGGCTTGGAGATAAACAAAAACGATATGGCGGCATCGTTCCAAAAGACCATATCGGAGATACTTGTGGGCAAGACCATGCTTGCGGCGCGTGACCTCGGCTATAAGATCGTAGCCCTTGCAGGCGGCGTTTCCGCCAATTCGGGCGTGCGCTCGCTGTTAGAGCAGGAATGTAAAAAGTACAAGACCAAGCTTTATATGCCGCCGCTGTATCTTTGCGGCGACAATGCCGCCATGATAGGCTGTCAGGCGTATTATGATTATCTTGCAGGCAAGCGGGGCGGTATGGACTTAAACGCTATCGCAACGTTATCTTTGGAAGAAATATAAGGAGGACATTATGACACCCGAAAAAATACAGCGTATCAACGAGCTTACGGCAAAATCACGCACCCCCGAGGGACTTACGGAGGCTGAAAAGGCGGAGCGTGAGTTGCTGCGCAACGAGTTCCGCGCCGCCGTAAAGGCGAATCTCACCGCGCAGCTTGATAATATCGAGATAGTTGACGAGGATAAAAAGGAGTGCGGAAATGGCTGAGCTTGATATTGAGATAAACATTGACTCCCTGCCAACGCCATGTTATATCACCGACGAGCGGCTGCTGTTAAAGAATCTCAAGGTGCTGAAATATGTGCAGGACGTGACGGGCTGCAAAATACTGCTGGCGCAGAAAGCCTTTTCCATGTACAGCACCTATCCCATGATAGGGCAGTATCTTGCGGGAACGACCGCCAGCGGCATTTACGAAGCCCGTCTTGGCAGAGAGGAAATGGGCGGCGAGGTACACATTTTCAATCCTGCCTACAAAGAGGAGGACTTCGGGGAGATAGTGAAAATATGCGACCATATCGTGTTCAACAATTTTGCCCAGGCGGAGCGGTTTTATCCCATGGTCAAGGCGAGCGGACGGGATATTGAAGTGGGTATACGCATAAACCCCGAATATTCCGAGCAGGATACGGAAATATACGACCCCTGCGCGCCGTTCTCGCGGCTTGGCTGTACATTGGACAAGTTTCCAGAGCAGCTGCCCGAGTATGTGTCGGGACTGCATTTCCATACCATGTGCGAGCAGGGCGCGGACGTACTGGAGCGCACGGTCAAGGTGGTGGAGGAGAAGTTCGGGAAGTATCTCCACGGCTTGAAGTGGCTGAATTTCGGCGGCGGACATCATATCACCCGCGAAGATTACAATGTGGAGCAGCTCATCGGCATTATTGACCGCGTGAAAGATACATACGGAGTGCAGGTGTATCTTGAACCGGGAGAGGCTGTGGCGCTGAATGCGGGTTATCTTGTGACGGAGGTGCTGGACGTAAGCGACAACGGCATGGGTATCGCCATAACGGACGCGTCTGCCGCGTGTCATATGCCCGATGTGCTGGAGATGCCATATCGTCCGCACATTTTCGGCTCGGGCAAGGCGGGGGAGAAGAAGTACACCTACCGTCTTGGGGGACCAACCTGTCTTGCGGGGGATATTATCGGCGATTACTCCTTTGACGAGCCGCTCAAAGTGGGCGACAGGCTCGTTTTCAAGGATATGGCAATATACTCCATGGTAAAAAACAACACATTTAACGGTATGCCGCTGCCTGCCATAGTGCTGCATACTCTCTCGGGTGAGGATAAAATTATCCGCCGCTTCGGGTATGAGGACTTTAAGGGGAGATTATAATACTAATCTCTAATCAACCTGTGGACAAATCCGACAGCTATAACCCAGCCACTCAGCGTCAATCTCCCTTGATTGGCTGTGTTCTATCTGCCGTATTTGTCTATAGAACGATTAGAGATTGGTATAAAAAATGGTCGGTGCAGATAGTATTCTGCATCGACCATATATTTTACAGCTTAACTACCTTTACCTTTTTCGGCACGGGCGCGCGGAAATACATTTTCGCATACTTCCTTATGCGCTTGGAAAGCTGCTTTGTAAGAGCGCCCTCGGGCATTCTCCACGCCCAGTTCCCGCCGCCGATGGTGGAGGGGATATTCATGCGCGCCTCCGAGCCAAGCTCCAGATAATCCTGCATCTGTATGATCACAAGGTCGGATACGCTTGCAAACGCCGTGCGGATAAGTCCGCCGCATACGCCCTCCTTTTTGGTGAGAGCCATATATTTTTTCGCGAATTTTCTGTCCTGCTTTTCAAGGGAGCGATACCAGCCGAGGGCGGTGTCATTGTCGTGTGTGCCGATATATGTAACGCTGTTGCGGATATAATTGTGGGGGAGATAGCTGCTGTCCTCGCCGCCGTAGAATGCGAACTCCAGCACGTTCATGCCGGGGTAGCCTGCCTCTTTCAGCATTTTCTTCACCTCGGGAGTGAGGAAGCCCAAGTCCTCGGCAACAAGCTTGACATCTCCCAGCTCCGCCTTTATGGCGTTGAACAATTTCATTGACGGCCCTTTCAGCCATGTGCCGTTCTCGGCGGTCTTATCCTCGGCGGGGATAGCGTAAAAGCTTTCAAAGCCGCGGAAGTGGTCGATACGGGTCAGGTCGAACAGACGGCTTGAATATTCCACACGGGATATCCACCAAATAAAGCCGTCCTGCTCCATTTTGTCCCAGTCATACAGCGGATTGCCCCAGAGCTGTCCCGTGGGAGCAAAATCGTCGGGAGGACAGCCTGCCACCTTGACGGGACGGCAGTCCTCGTCCAGCATGAACAGCTCGGGATTTGCCCACACGTCGGCGCTGTCCATGGAAACATATATGGGCATATCGCCGTATATTTTTATACCGTGCCTGTTGGCGTAGGCTTTAAGTGCAAAATACTGCTCGAAAAATTTATACTGTATAAACTTCCAGCACTCTATCTCATGGGAAAGCTCGGAGGCGTACTGCTCCATAGCGTCGGGAGTGCGCAGACGTATCTCGTCGTCCCACTTCGTCCACATCGCCTGACGGAAATGATATTTCAGCGACATAAACATGGCGTAGTCGTCCAGCCAAAAGTTGTTTGAGGCGCAGAAGCGCTTGAAATCAAGGGTGAGCTTTTCGTCGGCGGTCTTGAAGAAGCGCTCCGCGGCTTTATGCAGTATAATATTTTTGAAGCTGTAAAGCTGCGAATAATCGGTAAAATCCTTTTTCTCCGCCAGCACGGACAGATCGCGGTCGTCGGAGGAGATAAGTCCGTCGGCGATAAGCATATCAAGGTCGATGAGCAGGGGATTTCCCGCATAGGCGGAGTAGCTCTGATAGGGCGAGTCGCCGAAGCCCGTGGGTCCCACGGGGAGTATCTGCCAGTAGGTCTGACCGCTTTTTTCCAAAAAATCCACAAAATTATATGCAGCTTTTCCCAGCGTTCCTATGCCGTATTTTCCCGGCAGAGAGGAAATATGAAGTAAAATTCCGCAGCTTCGCATAAAAATCAATCCTTTGCAAATATTAATATCGGGATATAGATTTTTGAGAATATGATGTTTTTAAAAATCTATATTGCATATATTATACACCAAAGCTGTGAAAATTTCAAGGCAGTACCGCACAATTATTGCCGTGCATATGCGAAGTTAGATTTTTCGTCAGATTGTATCAAAACGACGCAGGAATACTTGCGTATTTCAAGG
>JBJEQM010000391.1:0-4341 GCA_051881755.1 Oscillospiraceae bacterium | reverse complement strand
CGAGGACGCCGCCGCCATGAAAAAATATTATATGGGTCTTGATAAATAAAATATATAATGTTATAGTGTACAGACTTTAATTAAAATTGTAGATAATTTAACAAAATTCATGAAAAAATACTTTACAAACCGCAATAGATGTGATAAAATATCAATGAAGTATGTGTAAAACCAAACATACAAATAATTTTAGGAGGACTGTCCAAAATGGCAAGAAAAATGTTGACGATGGACGGTAACAACGCTGCTGCATGGGCTTCATATCCCTTTACAGACGTTGCTGCTATCTACCCTATCACCCCTTCCTCTGTAATGGCAGAGGTTACAGACCTGTGGTCTGCTAAAAATCAGAAGAATCTTTTCGGTCAGCCTGTAAAGGTAGCCGAGATGCAGTCCGAGGCAGGTGCTGCAGGTACAGTACACGGCTCTCTGGCAGCAGGCGCTCTCACAACGACTTATACCGCTTCTCAGGGTCTTCTCCTTATGATCCCTAATATGTATAAGATCGCCGGCGAGCTTCTCCCCTGCGTTATCAACGTATCCGCACGCTGCGTAGCTTCTCACGCTCTTAACATCTTCGGTGACCACTCCGATATTTATGCGTGCCGTCAGACAGGCTTTGCAATGCTTTGCTCCTCCAACGTTCAGGAGGTCATGGATCTGGGTGCAGTTGCACACCTCTCCACCATCAAGGGCAGAGTTCCCGTACTCCACTTCTTCGACGGTTTCCGTACATCTCACGAAATTCAGAAGATCGAGGTTTGGGATCAGAAGGACCTTGGCGAGATGCTGGATATGGACGCTGCTAAGGCATTCAGAAACCGCGCTCTCAATCCTGAGCACCCCGTACTCCGCGGTACAGCTCAGAACGGCGATATCTTCTTCCAGGCTCGTGAAGCTTGCAACAGCTTCTACGATGCATTCCCCGCAGTTGTTGAGGAATACATGGACAAGGTAAACGCTAAGATCGGCACAAATTACAAGCTCTTCAACTACTACGGCGCACCCGACGCAGATCACGTTATCGTTGCAATGGGCTCCGTATGTGATACTATCGAAGAAACAATTGATTACCTCAACGCTAACACAGGCGCTAAGCTTGGTCTCGTTAAGGTACGTCTTTACAGACCTTTCGTTGCTGACAAGCTGGTTGAGGCTCTCCCCGATACAGTTAAGCAGATCTCCGTTCTTGACAGAACAAAGGAACCCGGCTCCCTCGGCGAACCTCTTTACCTGGACGTTGTTGCCGCTCTCAAGGGCACAAAGTTCGACGGCGTTACAATCGCAGGCGGCCGTTACGGTCTCGGCTCCAAGGATACAACTCCCGACCAGATCAAGGCTGTTTACTGGAACGACTTCAGAAAGGACACATACAAGAAGAGATTTACAATCGGTATCAACGACGACGTTACATACCTCTCTCTCGAGTCCGAGGGCAAGCTTGATACAGCTCCCGAGGGAACAAAGTCCTGTAAGTTCTGGGGTCTCGGCTCCGACGGTACAGTTGGTGCAAACAAGAACTCCATCAAGATCATCGGCGACCACACAGATATGTACGCTCAGGCATACTTTGCATACGACTCCAAGAAGTCCGGCGGCGTAACAGTATCTCACCTCCGCTTCGGTAAGACTCCTATCAAGTCCACATATCTCATCAATCAGGCTGATTTCGTAGCTTGTCACAACCAGTCCTACATCGACAAGTACAATATGGTACAGGACGTTAAGAAGGGCGGTACATTCCTCCTCAACTGCCAGTGGAGCGCTAAGGAAGTTGAAAAGCACCTCCCCGGACAGGTTAAGAGATATATTGCCGAAAACGATATTCAGTTCTACATCATCGACGGTGTTGATATTGCAAGAAAGATCGGCCTCGGCAACAGAACATCCACAGTTCTCCAGTCCGCATTCTTCAAGCTTGCACAGATCATTCCCGAGGATGACGCTATCAAGTACATGAAGGAAAAGGCTCTCGCTTCCTTTGGTAAGAAGGGCGACGACGTAGTAAAGATGAACTACGACGCTATCGACCAGGGCGCACAGAGCATAGTAAAGATCGAAGTACCCGCTTCCTGGAAGAACGCTAAGGATACCGCAATGGGTATGCCTGCCGCTAAGAAGGGCAGAAAGGAAGTTGTTGACTATGTAAACAACATCCAGATACCCGTTAACGCTCAGCTGGGTGATACACTCCCCGTATCCACATTCAAGGATATGGCAGACGGTACATTCCCTCAGGGCTCCGCAGCATACGAGAAGAGAGGTATCGCAGTAGACGTTCCCGCATGGAACAGCGACAACTGTATCCAGTGTAACTTCTGCTCTTATGTATGTCCTCACGCTGTAATCCGTCCCGTAGCTATGACTGACGCAGAGCTGAACAAGGCTCCCAAGGGCACAAAGGCTATCAAGATGACAGGCGTAGACGGCATGAATTTCGTAATGACCGTTTCCGCACTGGACTGCACAGGCTGCGGCTCCTGCGTAAACGTATGCCCCGGCAAGAAGGGCGCAAAGGCTCTCACAATGGAGAACCTTTCCACACAGACAGATTCCCAGAAGCTGTTCGACTATGCAGTTGAGCTTCCCTCCAAGCCTGAGGTTGCAGCTAAGTTCAAGGAGAACACAGTCAAGGGCTCACAGTTCAAGCAGCCTCTCCTCGAATTCTCCGGCGCTTGCGCAGGCTGCGGCGAAACACCTTACGCTAAGCTCGTAACACAGCTCTTCGGCGACAGAATGTACATCGCAAACGCAACAGGATGCTCCTCCATCTGGGGCGGCTCCGCACCTTCCACACCTTACACAGTAAACAAGGACGGCAAGGGTCCTGCTTGGGCTAACTCCCTCTTCGAGGATAACGCTGAGTACGGCTACGGTATGTTCCTCGCTCAGAACACACTCCGTCAGAGAGCAGTTGCAACTCTCCTTGAAATGGAGAAGGAAGCAAAGGGCAACCTGAAGAAGGCTATTGAGGGCTACCTCAGCACAATGGAAAACGGCGCTGAGAACGCTGCTGCAACAGCTACACTTGTTAAGGAGCTTGAGAAGTCCGGCACAGACGCAGCTAAGTCTGTACTTGAGCTCAAGGATTACCTTGGCAAGAAGTCCATGTGGATCTTCGGCGGCGACGGCTGGGCATACGATATCGGCTTCGGCGGTCTCGACCACGTGATCGCACAGAACGAGGACATCAACATCTTCGTATTCGATACAGAGGTTTACTCCAACACAGGCGGACAGTCCTCCAAGTCCACACCTACAGGCGCTATCGCACAGTTCGCAGCTGCCGGTAAGGAGACAAAGAAGAAAGACCTCGCAGGCATTGCAATGAGCTACGGCTATGTTTACGTTGCACACATCGCAATGGGCGCTGACATGAACCAGTGCATCAAGGCTATCAGCGAGGCTGAGGCTTACCACGGACCCTCCCTCATCATCGCATACGCTCCTTGTATCAACCACGGTATCAAGGCAGGCATGGCAAAGGCAATGGAGGAAGAGAAGAAGGCTGTTGAGGCAGGTTACTGGCACCTCTACAGATACAATCCTACACTCAAGGCTGAGGGCAAGAATCCTTTCGTTCTCGACAGCAAGGTACCTGCTATCGACGACAAGTACAAGGAATTCCTCATGGGTGAAGTACGTTACAACTCTCTCTCCAGACAGAATCCCGAGAGAGCAGACAGACTGTTCAACCAGGCGGTTGCAAACGCTAAGGACAGATACGACTACCTCACAAGACTCACAAAGCTTTACGGCGACGAGAAGTAATCAAATTGCCGCGTAGGTAAATAATGACCCCCGAATGTTTCATGTGGAACATTCGGGGGTTTTGTCATACAGTGTAAAAAATACAAGCAAAACTGTATTATTCATTATTACATATTCATTTTTCATTATTCATTATTTTGCTTTGACCCATTATTTTTGTAGGGGCGCACATCGTGCGCCCACGCTGTATTTTGCATTTTATGTTGATAACTTTATTTTGTAGTTGTATGTCACTTTCCCGCCGAGTTCCTCGGCGCAATTTTCAAATACGCTCCGCTGTTTGAAACAGGGTTTGCGTTTGCGTAGAGATACTTGTGCAGCGAAACAGGAGCGTCAATAGAACCGCTGTCGCTGTCAACAGTTTCTTCACAAACTAATATTAAAAGCTATCCCCCGAAAATTAATTCGGGGCATAGAATAAGTTGTATTTGCTATTACTGTCAATATTTTTAGTTTGGCTTATCCATTCATAATGAATTACAACAGCTACATATTAATTGTCTGGATATACATTAACACTTGGTTTTCCGTGATAATATGAAACTTCAACAATCATTCCTCTTTTTCCCA
>JBJEQM010000390.1:0-4344 GCA_051881755.1 Oscillospiraceae bacterium | reverse complement strand
CGTATAGACGACCTCGGCAGGGTGGTCATACCAAAGGAGATACGCAGGACCATGCGCATCCGTGAGGGCGACCCCTTGGAAATCTACACCAGCAGCGACGGCGAGGTCATCTTTAAAAAATATTCAGCAATAAACGAAATGGCGGACTCCGCAACGCAGGTGGCGGAGGTCATGACCAGACTTGCAAATTGTCCGACGGTTATTTTTGACCGAGACCACGTGGTTGCGGTCGCAGGCGTGCAGAAGAAAGAATTCAGCGAGCGCCGCGTGTCGCAGGCGCTGGAGGAGTACCTCGAAAGCCGCAAGAATTATATTTATTCATCGCATAACGACGCAAAGGTATTCCCCGTTGAGGGCATCGACCGCGCCGCACTTGCCTGCTCGCCCATACTTTCCTCGGGCGATGTAACGGGCGCCGTGGCGTTCCTTTCGCCCAGCGAGGGCGCCGTTGCAAACGAGGTACAGCAAAATCTCATTCAGGCAGCAGCACAGTTCCTCGGCAAGCAGATAGAGGACTGACCCATAATCACAATATTACAGCTTCGGCAGATAAAATGCAGCCGCTTGCAGGCGCAGTTTTATCTGCCGCCTTTGTTATTGTCAAAATGTTTTGTATATAGTATTGACAATTCATTGTATTGTCGGTATAATTAATTAAACACGTTTAATTAATTGGAGGCATGAAATTGGATAAGCGCAATATTGATGCAACAAGGGAGGCGCTGCTTGATGCAGCGGAAAAGCTTATGACGGAGTGCAGCGACCCGTCGGAGGTGACCTCCCGCAAAATTACAAAGGAAGCGGGAGTAAACCTCGCCATGATAAACTATTGCTTCGGCTCACGTGAAGCGCTGCTGTTTGAGGTGTTCAACAGACTGCAAAACGAGGGACGGCAGAAAAATCCTCAGTTTGACAGTATAATCGAGAGCGATATATCGCCCAAGCAGAAGCTTATCATGCTGCATTTTGAAGCTATGAAAATGATGCTGAAATACAATAAGTACGTCAAAGCCATAACAAAATATGTGCTGCTGAACCGCAGTATATCGGCAAGCCGCGGCAGCCTTTCGTTTATACAGGCTCATTTCGGCGGACGAAAGACCGAAAGTGAATGTCGCCTTATTGCATATGAAATATCAAGCATACATGAGCTTGCCATGCTGCGTCATGATGAGATAAAGGACACCTGCGGAGTTGACCTCACAGATGAAAATGTACTGATGCAGTATGTTGCCGACCATATAAATATGTTTCTGGGAGAATAGGGGGATAATATGAAATATATACATAAGCTGTCAAAGCTGCCGCAGGAGCTGAGCTTCGGCGGAAAAGCCGCGTCGCTGGATATATTGCTTCGGAACGGACTGCCCGTGCCCGAGGGTCACGCCGTTGCCGCCGAAGCCTTTGAGAACGGAGCGCTCTGCGCCGAAGCGGAGACAGAGCTTGCCGAGCTGATAAAGGTCCTGCCGCAAAAATACAGATACGCAGTGCGTTCCTCCGCCGTGGGCGAGGACGGCGCGGAGGATTCCTTTGCAGGCGCATATGATACCGTGTTGGATATTGACGCGGATATGATACCCCAAGCCGTAAAAAAGGTGGCAGCTTCTGCGGATAATGTTCGGTCTGACGTTTATTCTCAAAGCCGCGGAGCCCAAAAGGGCGGGATAGGCGTGGTGATACAGCGCTTTATATCTCCCGAATTTGCAGGAGTGCTATTTACTGCCGACCCCGTCACCGCAGGCACGGGATATATGTCGGGAAGCTATGTCAGAGGAGTGGGCGAGGCTCTTGTATCGGGAGAAAAATGCGACGGCAGCTTCCGCATAAACGCCGTAAAATATAACTATGACGGAGCATCGGAGCTTGCAAAATATGCAGGTCGGCTGTATAAAAACGCCGCAAAGGCAGTGCGCATTTTCGGCTGTCCGCAGGATATCGAGTGGGCTGTCAGCGGCGGTAAGCTGTATATTTTGCAGGCGCGCCCCATCACGACCTTATATCATAACGACCGCGAAAAATTTCTTATTAACGACTCTCTCTGCGGCGATTATCTGCTGTCCAAGACCAACGTGGGTGAAATATTCCTGCGCCCCGTTTCACCTGCCACATACGGCATGATATGCGGTATCACCGATTTTCTGGGCATACCGCTCATATCAAACGTATGCGGTCAGCTGTACTGCAATATAAGCGGCGTTTGCTCGGTGCTGGCTTCATTCGGTATATCAAAGGAAAGGGCATTTTCAATGGTCTCGGACATTGCGGGAGGTATCCCCGACAGCGCGGATATACCGCTGTTTCCTTATGATAAAAATATCCTGCTGAAAAAGTTCGGCAGTATCATAACACACTCCCCGTCCAAAAGGAAAAGCGGCAGACTTCGCGGCACTGCACCCGATATAATTGACCGTACAGGCATGGATATTATCGGGGAGATACACAATATTACATCGCCGCAGGAGCTTTATTCATTCTGGGACGACCGCTGCACACCGTATATGACCTACGCCCTGAGCGCGATCGTGACGGGACTTTCCGTGAAGCCGCTGCTTTTCACGCGGAAGAAGCTGACAGCGGTGTGCGGAGCTCAGCTTGCGGACAGACTGCTTTCCTGCCGCAGTGGAGATAACGCCCCCGAAAGTCTTGGAATGCTCCTTGCTGTTGAGGACGTTATAGGCGGCAGAATGACCAAGGCGGAATATACCGCACGGTACGGTCACCGTCACGCCGACGAAATGGAGCTGTCCATGCCCTATCCCTATGAAGACCCTGACTTTCCCGACAACGTTATCCGCGAATATAAGGAGTCGGGAGCGGACGTGCTGCAAATGAAAGCCGACCATGAAAAGCGCAGCAGGGAAGCGGAAGAGGAGTTTCTGCGGCAGTATCCCGACAAAGCGAAGTGGCTGAAAAAGCTGCTGGATAAATACTCGGCGGCGGTGTGCGGACGTGAGAGCATACGCAGCAGCGCACTGCGGCTTTTCTGCGTTATACGCGAATACCTGCTGAAAGCAGGTCAGCTGACAAACCTCGGCGACGATATTTTTATGCTGTACATGGACGAAGCAAGAGCCCTCCTTACGGGCAAAAAAGACGTTGCGGACATTATCCCCGAGCGCCGCAAAAACTATGAGGAGCAGCTGAAAATGCCCAATTTCCCAAGCATTATCCGCGGCAGATTTGTGCCTGAGGAGTATGCTCCCGACAGCCCACAGACCGAGGGTGAAAGCATGATCGTAGGCACGGCAGGCTCATGCGGTATCGCGGAGGGATACGTCCGCGTGCTGACCTCGTTTGACGGCGCCGATACCGTACAAAGCGGAGAGATACTTGTTGTCCCTGCCGCCAATATAGGCTGGGTGAGGGTGTTCCCGAGGATAGCGGCTCTTGTCACCGACGTGGGCGCGCCCCTTTCCCATGCGGTGATAGTGGCGCGCGAGCTGGGTATACCTGCCGTGGTGAACTGCGGAAATGCTTCGCTCACGCTGAAAACGGGGGACAGGGTTCGCGTGGACGGTGCGTCGGGCAAGGTATATATATTGGATAAATAAGGCAGTTGATTTTGACCGGATATTGTGGTAAAATGTAATTATGCTCCGAAAGTCTCGGGGAGAATACATATTCGGGAGAAAAAGCCATGAAAATAAAAAAGATAAATTCCGCCGCAGGTCTTGCAGTTATGTTGACTCTGCTTGGTCATATCGGCGTAATGACCTTTTCCCTCCGTACAGGGTGGTATAACTACAGGATATGCAAAATGCTGTCACATATGACGCTGACCTTTCTGATTTTACATATCATATTGAGTATCATAATATTTTTCTTTTTCCACGACGGCGCAGACGCAAGGTTTAAGCGCCTTAACGCCGGTACGATAATACAGCGCGCCGCCGCCGTTGTAATGATGATACTTATCCATTTTCACATGAACGCCTACGCCCACGATGTCACAGGCGAGACCCTTTCGGCGGGCATGACGGCATTCCGCATAGTGACGGAGCTGCTGTTTTTCGCCGCAGTGCTGTCCCATATTGCGGTATCATGCGGCAAGGCGTTTATAACGCTGGGTATCGTCCGTTCCGCAAAAGCGCTGAATGTTATCAATATGACCGCGTATATTGTCTGCGCGGTATTGATGATCGCGGCAGGAAGCGGTTCGGTATCGTTCTATCTGAAAGGGCAGATGCGATGAAAAGCATACTTTTTATCGCAAGCGGTATATAGGGTCTGACTGTGCCGTAAAATGTGCCGAACGTGGAAGACCGCAGGCATGATAATGTAAAGAATGACTTAATTTTTTTATTACGGAGGTATACCATGGACAAGCTGGAAAAGCTTACGGCA
>JBJEQM010000389.1:0-4344 GCA_051881755.1 Oscillospiraceae bacterium | reverse complement strand
CATCTCCCTTAATATTTATTTGACTCCGTGGGGTCAATATCGATATTGGTGATATTGCCCTCGGGGCTTTCGATGATCCACCGCAGCAGACCGTCCTTTTTTTCGGTATGTACCATGCTGCCCAGACCGCCCATATCCGCGCCCAGGAAAAATCTTATGGCGTAAACGGGACACTCCTTAATGCAGGAGGTGCAGCCCCAGCAGTCCTTGGGATATTTTATGTACGCCTTATTGTCCGCGCCTATTTTGATGAGCGTTCCGGGACAAACCTCGCGGCATTTTCCGCAGCCCACGCATTTGCTTTTGTCAATTGCTATGCTCATAGACCGTTTGTCCTCCTTCAATAATATCGCGCAGGATAATTTTTATCTCACCGTTTTCCATGCGGGAGTTGACGTATTTTTTCCAATTGGTATCGTCCTTTTCGGGATAGTCGAGATTTTCCGCAAAGCTGTGCCAGCGGGTCTCATGCCGCGCTTTCAGATGCGCGATAACGCTGCGGCATACCGTAAGGCGCTCACGCAGCTCGTAAATATACATAAGCTCCTGAAAATCCTCCGCGCGGAGAGTATCGCTGAGCTTTTCCAGCTGACGTATCTTTAAATCGGCAATATCAAGCTGCTTTTCACTGAAACGGTAGTTGGTCTTTATGCCGCCTGCGTAGGAATCCATGACCGTCTGCATGGCTTCTTCAAGCTGCTCCGCGGTGTATGCAGACTTATCCTTGCCGATGAATTTTTCTGCTTCCGCAATATGGGCGTTTATGTCGTCCTCGTCAATATGCTCCGCTTTATTTTCTGCAATATATTTTACCGCAGACAGCGCCGCTATCTCGCCCTCGGCAAGAGCGCCCGTCACATATTTCTGCGGACAGCCGCCTGCCACATCTCCTGCGGCGAAAAGACCCTTTATTGTAGTCGCGCGGTCTGTATCTATCCAGTAGCCGCTGGCGGTGTGACCGCCTACGATATAAGGCTCGGTGCCCTCTATCTCCACATTCTGCTCGGATATTTTTCTGCCGCTCTCTATCCACTTTATGGTCTGGGAGGGTGCCATGTTAAGGTACGCCTTTATAAGCGACTCCTCTGTCTCGGAAGAGATGCCCTCCGTTTTAAGGTAGCATGGACCTCTGCCCTCCATATTTTCGTTTACCGTGCCGTAAACTCGCTGTGAGGTGGTGAGACCATACTTTGTCTCGTATACCTCCCCGAGAGAGTTTATCTGCTTTGCACCTGCGCCCTGTGCAAGAGTACCCGTGGGGGCGATGGTGTCTTTGCAGCGCAGAGCGATGAAGCGCATTTCAAAGGTGGTCATTTCCGCGCCGTGCTTGATACCCATGGCATAGCCTGCTCCCGTGTTGAACGGGGGATACCACATCTTATGCCGCGAAAAGCCCGGGTTGTTGGGCTTGTACAATCCTGCCGCGCCGCCTGTGGCGATAATGACCGCGTCCGCCTCGATAATATAAAAGGTATCGTTTTCGATACCAATGCCGAATGCGCCGTTTATCCTGTTTCCGCGGACGGAATAGTCGATAATGTTTACCCTGTTGAGTACGGTTACGTTGGGAAGCTTTTCCACAGCCGCCGCCAGCAGAGGCTTGATATTTTCGCCGTTTATCTTAATGTTGCGGTTTCCGCGCGCAACATATTTTCCGTTTTCATCTTTTAATATAACAAGACCCATATCCTCAAGGCGCTTCGTAACCTTGTTGAGCCGCTCGGACATTGTATAGAGCAGGTCCTCGCGGACGATGCCGTCGGCGTCGCGCTTGGCATAGTCAACGTAATCCTGAGGCGTTCTGCCCTCGGTGATGTAAGCGTTGAGCGCGTTTACGCCTGCCGCAAGACAGCCGCTTCGCTTGATGTTCGCCTTTTCGCATATGAGTATTTTCACGTCGGAGCTTTCCGAAGCCGTCAGCGCCGCATAGCAGCCTGCCGTACCGCCGCCGATAATAAGCAGCTCCGTCTTTATTCTTTCGGTTTTCACGGAATTACCCTCCGTTTTCACTTATATATTTTTCTGCGGATAAAATGCTGTTTGCGCCGTCGGCGGCTGCCGTAACCACCTGACGGAGAGGCTTTGTGCGCACGTCTCCCGCGGCAAAAATACCCTTTGCGGAGGTAACGCAGTCCTCGCCTGCAATAACATATCCGCTGCCGTCCAGATCGGCAATGCCCTTTAAAACGCCGCTGTTGGGTACGGTACCCAGCGCCGCAAAAACGCCGTTTACCGCCAGCACTTCTTCTGTGCCGTTACGGTTTATCCGCAGGGCTTCAACGTGCTTTTCACCGATTATCTCCACGGGTACGGCGTTGTATATTATCTCGATATTGCTTGTCTGCAAGACCCTTTGGCAAAGGGTCTTGTTGGCGCGGAACGTATCGCGGCGGTGGATAAGATATACCTTTTCCGCCGTTTTTGCAAGATACTCCGCGTCGCCCAGAGCGGTGTCTCCGCCGCCGATGACCGCCGCTGTCTTGTCCTTGTAGAACGCGCCGTCGCATACCGCGCAGTAGGATACTCCCCTGCCCGAAAATTCCTCTCCGCCCTTGATATCAAGCCTGCGGTGAGAAGCTCCTGCGGCATATATTACTGTTTTCGCGGCGTAGGAATTTCCGTCCGCCGTGACAATATTGTATATATCGTTTTCCGGAACGATCTCCGTGACATCGCCCTCGATAAATTCAGTGCCCAGCGTCTCCGCATGACTGCGGAATTTTTCGCCCAGGTCATAGCCGCTCTCACCGAAAAGACCGGGGTAATTATCCACGCGTTCGCTCTCTGCGATCTGTCCCGTGCCGAGATACTCTTTCTCGATAACGATAAAATCCATGGCAGCGCGCTTTGCATATATGGCGGCGGAAAGTCCCGCCGCGCCGCTGCCGATTATAACAGTATCATAAATTTTCATCAATGACCAAGCCCTCGTTCTCCGCGGTATCGCCGCTTATCTTAAAGGAATTAAGCACAGGTGCTGTCCTGTCCATAAGCGATAAAATAAGATAGCTGGCTGAGCTGTCGTAAGCAAGACGCTTATCCTCGTCGGAGGGACGTGAGGGCGATTCCGGGTGGGAATGCCAGTTGCCCAGAGGAACAAGACCGTTTGCGCGCATATCCTTTATGGCGGCAAGCTGTTCCTTGGGGTCAAGTGAAAAATGCTCGTTTGAGTGGTCGATGTTGGTCAGGATATAGACCTTTTTTATTATCCTGCCGTCAGCCGTGTTCTCTCCCGCAATGAGACCGCACGCCTCTTCGGGGATAACGCTCTCGGCATGACGCAGTATTTTTTCATAGTCCTGTTTTGATATTTTTATCATAAGTGTACTCCATCACATTCAGCCTGCTCGTAATCAATAAGCTCCGTGATAGTGGGGTGCTCGCCGCAGACCTCGCACTTTGAGGTGTCTGTGGGAAGCTTTACCTTGCGGAACTCCATTGTAAGAGCGTCGTAGGTCAGCAGATAACCTGTCAGCAGCTGTCCCTGACCGATAATATATTTTACAGCCTCCATAGCCTGTAAGCTGCCGATAACGCCGCCCATTGCGCCGATAACGCCTGCCTGCTTACAGGTGGGAACGGCGTCCTTGGGAGGGGGATTTTTGAATACGCAGCGATAGCAGGGACCCTGTCCGGGAACGTAGGTCATAAGCTGTCCCTTAAAGCGGATTATACCTGCATGGGAGAAAGGCTTCTTCGCCATAACGCAGGCGTCGTTGATGAGGAATTTTGCAGGGAAATTATCTGTGCCGTCAATGATAAAATCATAGTCCGAGATAAGCTCCATGATATTTTCGCTTGTGACAAAGGTGCGGTAGGTCTTGACCGTAACGTCGGGATTTATGGCCTCCATGGTCTCCTTTGCGGACTGTACCTTTGCCTTGCCGATATCGGCGGTGGAGTGGATTATCTGACGCTGGAGGTTGGAGAGATCCACCTCGTCCGCGTCGGCGATACCGATAGTTCCAACGCCTGCCGCAGCAAGATACATAGCCGCAGGAGCGCCCAGTCCGCCCGCGCCGATGATGAGCACCTTTGCGTTAAGGAGCTTTTTCTGTCCCTTGGCGCCTACCTCTTTGAGAATGATATGACGGGAATACCGTTCAAGCTGCTCGTTTGTAAAAGCCATTACTGTCCGCCTCCCATGAAATACAGAAATTCAACGCTGTCCCCGTCCTTGATAACGGTGGTCTCAATATCGCCGCTGCTTACGAAATCGTCGTTTACGGTGACTGTAACATACTGCGGAGTTTCAACGTTCTCCAGCTCGATAAGCTTTGCAACGGTGAGACCGTCCTCATATTCCTTTTTTACGCCTGCTACTGTAATAAACATAAACTTTAC
>JBJEQM010000388.1:0-4345 GCA_051881755.1 Oscillospiraceae bacterium | reverse complement strand
TTTTTAACGCTGCTTGTTCACGTTGAGGAGCTTATGGGACATTTTGTCGGCGGAAAGATGAAGGTAGTCACAGCAGGGCAGGTAATCAATGATTTTACCGACAACAAGAGCATTGAGGATAAGCTGTTTCAGAGGATTACTGCTTCCGAAGAAACAACGCCCGGTTCGGATAAGGCACAGGAGAAAGAGAGGGATATTCTTGACAATGACTATATGCCCGAAATTCCTTTTCTGCTGAATATAAACAACGTGTATTACATTAACCAGCTCTATGAAAAGCCCTATGCCGTTGAATTTATCCTGTATGCAAAAGCAAACGGGATACCCTTTGATGATAACTTTGTAAATGAATATACGGCATATATCCGCAGGACAAAACGGGAGTTTACGGTTGCCGCTATCTCACGAAAGAGGGAAATTTGCGGTGATGACATTAACTGGTTTGATTACGGAACAACAAGATATGCCGACAAGCAAATCATAATTGATAACAAATTTGACCTTACGGAGCATATAGACCTTTCGGGTGATATTCCCGATGATAAAAATTTATCGGACGAGGAACTTTCTGTTCGTGCGGTGGATAGTTTTCTGGTAAATAAGACATTGCCCGACAAGACCGTGCTTGAGGTTACATTTTCGGGAAAGAAGATACTCTATCTTATCATTGAGGGTAAAATAGCGAAAACGCTTGACAGCGAGAAATTCCGAAAAATACCCTTTGACTAACTTGGCTTTTTGCCTTCGTTTTCAATTCTATACAAATATCGTTCGGTAATACCTACTCGTTCTGCAAGCTCTTCCATTGTGAGTTCGGAACGCTGTCGGGCAGATTTGATGATTTACCGAGTGTTTCAGGTTCGGTATGCACTTGCAGTTCACCTCCGCTGTATATAATTATACAGGATTCCGCATAATTTATAATGGCATAGCGGTTCTTAATAAGGTGTACTGATAGTTCAAAATAGAATATGCAATTACTCCGTCAAAAAAAACTGAATTTTGGCGGAGAGCATTTTGCTGCCTAAATTCCTACGGTTCAGTTTTGGTACTGGAGGTTTTTATGTGCTGGAGAAGCTCCTGCATTTCGCTGCCTGTTTTATGCAGCGATTACTAACATATCTTACAGACATAAAAGTAAATATTGATTGCTCAAAAAAATCGTAGCTTCTGTTACGGGACTTGTGAGCATCGATACTGAACTGTACGTTCAGATTTATAATGAAATAGTATTATTATCCCCTGTTATGCGGTTTATACCGTGTGACAGGGGATTTTTTTGCTTTCCGCACTTAAAAGGTATGGAAAGATGCCATTCTCCTCCGAGCCGAAGTTTTGATATGTGCAAAAATTCAAAATTCGGAGGAAATGACTATGTTATGCAGAAAAATCCACGCAAAACATATATTATAATTGAATATTGGTATGAGCATTATTCAATGGAAATCTCTGCTGTATTGTACTGCCTAAAAATTGCAGTCTGTCCCATGTGTGTTCATAGAACTGTTTTAATCCCGCACAGAGGAAATTTATGTTTATATCACCGATATTCGCCTCACGCCATCGGCGGCATCCTCCACGGCACAAAGTATAATACTCACAACTCTCACAGGCGGAGTTCCGTGGGAGAAATCCCGTCTGTAAAAACTTCATTGCTTGTTCTGAGTGGATAAGCTCGTTAAAAGGTGTACCGATCTGTCCAAGCTTCCATTCATCCATACAATAAAAGTCACAGGGATAAACGCTGCCATCACCCTCCACCGCAAAATAGCAGGTGCATGATCCGCACATACCACATTCCTCAGGCGGATATCCTGCTGCCATCTGTGCCAGATTGGAAAAGAACCGCACATCCATGACATATCCCCGTCTTCCTGCTTTGATCCAAGCTAAAAAATCTTCATACCACAGGTCAAAAAAAGCACACAGGAACTTCCCATATGACTCCGGCTGAACAGCATACGGATTGTTATTTCCTTTATTATTTCTGTGCAATTCATCCATACATGGTATCAGCTGCACAAAGGGAAATTGATTTCGTTTATAAAAACGGTATACTGCAGATGCCTTATCTGTCATCTGTTCTGTTACTACCGTTAAAATATTAAAATCCACACCATGCTGCTTCATCAGCGTTGCAGCATTCATTACGCGCTCAAAGGTCTGCTTACCGTTAGCTTCGAGCCTTGCATAGTCGTGAAGCTTCCTTGTCCCGTCCAGAGATAATCCGACCAGAAAATCTTCTTGTCTGAAAAATTCACACCATTCTTCGTCCAGTAAGATCCCGTTTGTCTGAAAGGTGTTTTGAATGACAAGTCCTGGTTTCTTTGAAGCATATTTTTTTTGCAGCTCAACAGCCTTACGGAAAAATTCCAATCCCCTTAGTGACGGCTCTCCGCCCTGAAAAGCAAAGGTCAATGAGATGTCTGCATAGTCAACAGCTTCCCGTACCAGCTTTTCCAAGATTTCTTCCGTCATGAAGCCGTGGCTGAATTTTTCGCGGTTATTGCTCAAAACCTTGTAAAAGCAATACGCACAGTCCATATTGCAGTTAGCCGAAGCCGGCTTTATCAAAATACTTGCTGGGGGCATGATCTCACCTTCTTTTTTTAGTTATTCAACAGAGGAAAGCTTTTCCAGCTCCTCCAACGGATCTACTTCTGTTGCAAACTGCTCCAAAACAATTTTGTCTGCTCTGCCTTTAAATGCAAATGGTACTTCATAATCCGGTGTGACCGGAGAATAGTAGTTTGCCAACAATGCAGCAGAAAAGCCCTGCATATAAAACAGACGGGTAATTGTGGTTTCTCCTACTTTTTCATCATTAACATATAGCCCGATATTCACAACCTTTTCTGTTTCATTGTAATTATAGCTGTATGCTACCTTGATATCTCCTATAGGAAGTTCATTCGCTGAAACAGCTTCAAAGTATTCAAGCTTGTTGGAATTGTAAACGAATTTCAGGTGGTTATCCTTGATATAGAAGCTCCATCCCCCGAATCGCTGTCCATTAGAATAAATTACACCGTCCTGCTCTGCACTATCTCTGTACAGAAATGCTGTGACAATGTGATTGCCTTTGGCGCCTGCAAAATTTCCATTGATGGATCGTTCATTATTCAGATGTACCGGCTTAATAACATGCTCAAATACATATGATACAGGATTTATTGGAAATTTCTCAACAAACTGACGTGAAAGATTTTCCGGTTTACCGTGCATAGAGAATCTCAGCATCGGGAATACGCCATATTTTCCTGCCTCATGCATAAAATCTTCCTTTAGTTCCTGCAATTTTTCAGGATACAGATCAGCAACGTTATGCTTTTCGGAATAGTCCTCGTCAACATGGTACAGTTCCCATTCATCCTTTGCGTAGTCCTCCACAAAGGCATGATTGACGACAGCCTTCCAGCCATCCTTGTAAATGCCGCGATTTCCATGGACCTCATAATATTGAATATATTTATGTGTAGGCTCATCGGGATTATCAAAGGTATACTTCATACTGGTACCGGTAAATGGCTGCTGATGAAAGCCCTTGATGTATTCGGGCTTATCCACACCGAGAATATCCAGGATCGTTGGTGTAATATCGCTGACATGATGATACTGGCTGCGGACAGAACCCGGGTCTTTAATACCGGCAGGATAATGAATGATCAGAGGATCCTTGATACCGCCCTCATGCGCCCAGATCTTATACCATTGGAAAGGTGTATTTCCGGCATTTGCCCAGCCTGTCGGATAGTGATTGAATGCAAGCTCTGTGCCTATCTCGTCCAGATGTTCATAAGCATAATCAATTTCATCTTCGGGGCGCGAAGTAACATCCTGACCGCTCATGCCGTTGAATCTGCCGTAGACGCCGCCTTCTGCGGAAGCTCCGTTATCTGAAAGGAACACTATCACAGTATTATCCAGCTTTCCGCTAAGCTTCAGATAATCGACCAATCTGCCAATCTGTGCATCTGTATGCGTCAGCATACCTGCAAAGGCTTCCATTTCCCTTGCATAAACTGCCTTTTGCTTGTTGGACAGATCTGACCAATCATCAATATATTCGTTCTTGTCAGTAAGCTCAGCGTCCTGAGGAATAACACCCAGTTTTTTCTGGTTTTCAAACCATTGCTGTCGAATAATGTCCCACCCCTCGTCAAACTTTCCTTTGTATGCGTCAATATATTCCTTCGGCGCATGATGAGGTGTGTGCATTGCACCAAAAGCCAGATAGAGAAAGAACGGCTTATCGGGGAAATTCATATTATGCTCAAACAGATAGTCTATGGCGTTATCAACGATATCCTCGGAAAAATGATAGCCCTCCTCCACAGTCTTTGGC
>JBJEQM010000387.1:0-4354 GCA_051881755.1 Oscillospiraceae bacterium | reverse complement strand
AAAATTCAGCGCAAGAGTCTGGAAAAGAAATATCCTGCCCCAAAGTCCCACCGTCTTGTCCTCGTCACTTACCATATCGGTAATGTATATCGCGGCGCCGATAAGTATGCAGATACCCAGTCCAGTGATAAGTGTATTGATTATCATACGTTCGTTAAGAGAAAATGTAAGTATCTTTTCGGATTTTCCGCTTTTAAGGTTATATACCTTTTTTTGCAGGAAATGTCCGGCGATCATAAGGGGGCAGCCGAACAATATACCCGAGTCAAAGACGTTTACAAACATATACAGATTATTAATGGATAACAGGTCGGAAACATTGTAAACATGATTGACCGCCGCCGATAAAATGACCGTCACCAATGCTACCATAGCCATTACAAGGAACAGCTTCAGCAGCCTTTTTATGCTGTCAAGGCAGAATTCGTTTCCGTTGCGCTCCTTGTTGAGCCTGCGCCATAAAACGTATGCCAGCATACCGTACAAAAGCTGCTGCGCACCGCTCAATAATGCGTAAGAGATACCGTAGCCCGAGATAAGGTCAGCCGCAATATTTCCCACCGCACAGCCCACCGCCGCAGGCAGACCGAATATCAGTCCCAGCACAGGCGTAAGGGCGGTCACAGGACGCATTTCCGTTATATCCGCCGCTGCAAGTCTGAAACGGAACGGCAGTGTAAATAAAAGGAACAGCAGGGTGCTTATAAAGAATATACCCACCCCGATTTGATATTTATTTATCTTCTTCTCCATTTTTACCTCCAATATTTTACTGTATATGCTCAATCGGCTCTATGGGCAGGTAATCCAGCCGCATATCGCAAATAGGCTCGTCAAGGCTATCCGCCAGCGCCTTTACAGCTTTCGGTATCTCGGGCGAAAAATCAAGATACCAGTCGATGCTTTCCAATATATATCTGCGTTTAAACTCATTATCCGCCACAAATGCGCTGCGCAGATTGTGCAGTCTGTCGGCAGCCTTGACGGCAAACGCCATTGGATTTTGCTTTATCGCGGCAACATAATCCGCCATAACATATCCCTCGCTTTTGGTAAGAAGCTTCACCGCCGCAAGAACATTATCACCGCCGAGAGTTTTTATCTCCTCCTCCGTGGCGTCGGTATCTTCAAGCAGGTCATGGAAAAGGGCGGTTATCTGGTAGTCCTCATTATGCCCCTGACTGCGTACTATCTCAGCGACCGCGGCAGGGTGCGTTATATACTTATCGCCGCCCATGCGGTACTGTCCCTCATGCTTTTTTTCCGCAAAATCGTATGCGGCATTGTATCTGTCGGAAAACATCATACGCCCGCTTCCTTTATTTCGTTATACATTTTAAACAGGCGCTTAGCTTGACGCTCGGCGCGCTCCTTTTTTCTGACGGACAGGGAGATAAACTCCACAGCCTGATCCTCGGTATATCCGCCGCTCAGAAGCTCGGCGCGGCAAAGCAGACGCAATGCAACGTTTGAAGCAAGGATATCAAAATCCATTCCGCCCAAGGTCTTTTTGGCGAGGCTGATAACAATATCCCAATTCTTTTCAAGCATTTCCTGCAGGTCGCCGATAGTGTTCTTTTTCAGCCATTTCAGCTGTACGATATAGTTTTCGGGGTCGGCGTAGGTTATCTCGGCGCCCTCTATGTTCGCAAGCGCTTTCAGAAGCTCCTGCATACGCCGATTACGCTGCATATATTCGTTGATGGATACAAGGTCGATAAGCACATCATCGGCTTCGTTATTAATTATCTTTTCCCTTGTTTCTTCAGTATAATTTTTCATTGTATCACGGACGCGGATAAACTCATCGTCGGCTATCTCCATAAGTCCCGCAAGTCGTGCAAATTCACGGGTCACTATTCTCGGCACGCCAAACTCACTCTTATATCCAAGGTCATGGTTTATAGCAGACCATGCGTGCTGCAATATGGTGCGTATCTGTATCTCAAAACGCTTGCCGCAAAGCTCCTCGGGATAACCCTTATCCGTCGGCAGGCTGCATATATAATGCAGGGAGAGATAGCCGAAAGAATCCGCTTTGATAAGCGCGCGCTTGTCCGTGGAAAGCTCACGGTCTATTACGAATGAATCCTCCACCAGCTTGCCGAATTTATCCACATCGTCGCCGAAGTAGCAGATAATTCTTGCGCCAAGTATGTCGGTAAGGTCGTCCAGTTTCTGATACCAGTCGCCGTTTTTGTATAGCTTTCCCTCAAGGCTTTTTTCGCCTTTAACGCGGTGCTCGATACCCATTACAAGGATTCCCGACTTTGAAGCAATATCTCTCAGTATTTCATGGACAATATCCCCCAGACGGATAAAATCGTCCCTCTGCTTGTGATAATCCTCCATTATCATACGGTCTTTTATGTTCATTTTCTATTCTCCTTTTATTTTGGCAGACGAATTACAGCCGTTGTACCCACGCCTATGGTACTTTGTATATCAAGCTCCGCGCCTCACATTTTGCTTAGTCTGCTGCGCACATTCACTATGCCGATATGTCCGTCCCTGCCGTTTACATACTCGTTTACGTCAAAGCCCACGCCGTCGTCATGCACCTCTATCTCAAAGGAACTGTCCGTTTCTCTTGCGGTAATTGTTACCGTGCCGCCATTATCGGAACCGCAGATACCGTGATTTACGGCGTTCTCCACAATAGGCTGCACCGTCAAGGCAGGCAGCATAAAATTCTCCGTCTGTATATCCCACACAATATTCAGCTTATCGCCAAACCGCAGCTTTTCAAGCGAAATATATGTTTTAAGGTGATTCAGCTCTGTACTGAATGGTACAAGGTCTTTTTTTGTGAGGGAGGTCATATTTCCCCGTAGATAATCGGAGAAATTGGATATTGCCTCCTGCGCCGCGTCAATATCCTTTGCACAGAGGCAGTATATGGAATTAAGTACATTATACAGAAAATGGGGCTGTATCTGGCTGAGCATTATTGATATGCGGCTTTCTGCCAGCTCCGACCTGAGCGCGTCGGCTTGTCTTGCGGCAATATAGTCCGCGGGAATGACCTTTATTGTCCTGATAAGCTGAATGACAAACAGGACGAGAAATACCGTTTTTGAGAACATACCATGGGAAAAACCAATTTCCGCATAATAATTTACCACGTCAGCCAGCGCCGCCAAAATAAGAATAGTATACGACCACAGAGAAAGGCAGTTCTTATTTTTTCCGCGAATAAAACTGTATATACAGCAGCCCAGAAGTACGATATATATTACCGCGTGCGCCGTAAGCCAATGTACAGCTGTATCATACAGCACCATATAACCCAGCATCGACACCATAAGCAGCACGCCGTTCACCACAGCCGATGCGATAACAAGAACATTTGCTATCCTCGCCGCCGCACCCTCCAGTATCTCGGATACGCTCATTACAGCCATAAATCCCGCCAGCATAATACATATCTGCAGACTGTAGGTATTAAATACATTAAGCCCGCTCCACAGTGATACGTCCGATGTATCCATGGCGATATATCCGCCGAAAAACAAGGCGAAAAAACCGAGGCTGCCAATTTGTCTGCCGCCCTCGATCTTTAGCAGGAGGAATGCAAGATACACAGCTAACAGCATTATCGCCGCCACAATGACCGCAATTCCCACTATCCTGCTGCGCTGACCCGATTTCAGCATCATGGAGCTGAATACCTCGGGCTCGCTGCTGTATATTCTGCCCAAAAACTTGTTATATGCATTTTTATTGCCAAAATCGTGAGGATTGTTAAGGTATATTTCAACAATATCCTCCTGATATATTCCCGGCGACCGCAGAGTCAGCCACAATGTACAGCAGTTTGACGAAGTAAGTCCTACCTGATTTCTGCTGTCCAGAAAAAATGGCTCACCGTTTATGTAAATGTCCATTGTAATATGTTCAAGATAAAAATTTATCGGATCCAGCTCGGAAATTTCATATTCAAAATTTCCTTTCAGCACAACACTGCCGTCATAAGCAGACAGTTTTGTGTTTTCATTTAAAGGTTCCCATGTATTCCCGCCGTCAAAGCTGTATTCCCCGACAAAATTTTGGGGAAGCATAATTGTGATGTAGTATAATAAAACTTGACACAATCCACGCACCAAAATATAATAGAAGAAAAAGGAGAGTGTCAATATGGGACAAGTAAAGCAATATGACCGAGAATACAAAGAGGAAGCAATAAAGCTTGCAGAGGAAAAAGGTTGCAAAAACGCAAGCGAAGAATTAGGAATATCCTATCATACACTATACGATTGGATAAAGCAGGCACGCAAAGGAAATCTACATCTTGAAAAGCGCAGCGAAAGTAACGTTTCCAAGCTTGAAGAAGAGCTGCAGCAGCTTCGTCGAG
>JBJEQM010000386.1:0-4357 GCA_051881755.1 Oscillospiraceae bacterium | reverse complement strand
AATAACAAAACCCTTTTGCGGATATTCTCTGCAAAAGGGTTTTAATCTGTTCTGTTTTTGCGCCGCTCTATCTTGTTTTCGTACATCAGCCTGTCGGCGATGGCGTAACATTCGTCTACGCTCTTGCAGTCGTCCACAAAACCGCAGAAGCAGCCGATACTTGCTTCAACTATGTATTTTTTATGCGACATATCATTGTAGCGCGAAAGATAGCCGTAAATTCTCCGCTTATAATAATCGGGAGTTTCGTCCACATAATCGTAACAGCCCACAATGGCAAATTCATCGCCGCCCGTTCTGGCGCATTTTTCACTGTTGCCGCTGCAGGACTGCAAAGCCTGCGCAACCACCGTAATGGCATTGTCTCCCTCGGTGTGACCGAAGCTGTCGTTGATATATTTAAGCTTGTCAAGATCGACAACGATAAGCAGCAGCTTTTTATGCTCCTCCTGAGCCATATTGAAAATTTCCTCAGCAAATTTCTTATATCCCTGACGATTGTAGATACCTGTCAGCGCGTCACGGATAGAGCCTATATAAAGGCGGTTATTTATTATATTGTATCTGTCCTTAACGCGGATATATTCAAACGCGGTATTTATATTTTTAGTCCATGTGCGAAGTACCTTATCGTGTGTATCGCTGTCGGACTGATATTTCAAAATGATATATCCGAAGCAGCGGTCGGCAAAATGCAGCGGAGCAAAATAACAGCACACCGGACCCTCCTCCAGCATACGCTTAGGAAGCATATCCGCTGATTTAAACTTCTCATCGAGAATCAGTCCGCCCGAAAAATCACGGAACAATCTCATATGAACGTCCTCGGAATATCCGCAGGAGGAATATTCATCGTCGTTCTCGCTGAAACGGTTCCAGTTCTCATCAAGGCAAACAGCAAACTCCTTGACATTTGCCAGCATATAGACATGTTCGGCAATACAACCAAGGCATTTATCCAGATTTTCTGTCGCTGTCAGCATTTCCATCATTCCGCTGGCATGAATGAGCTCCTCGCGGAATTTTCTGTCATGTAAGATCCTGCCGAAATATTTTGCGGTGCTGATATTTTTCTTGCAGCCGCAGCTCTCGCTTTCCACCAGATAGCCGTCCTCGGTAAACACTTGCTCTGCGTCCTCGCCGGTAAGCAATTTGTGCAGCTCACACACGCATCTTGCGCCGAGAGTTTCGCTGGATACCTTATACGTTGTAAGGGACGGTATATTCTCATATGATTCCGAAACGGCGTCATAGCCCGTGACCGCAATTTCGTCCGGAACGGCTATGCCGTGTTCGATAAGCGCATTGGTCAGATTCAGCGCCATGGAATCGTTTCCGCACGCTACCGCCTCGGGACGTTCTATTTTGCCGCCGGCAATATCGTCAGCCATCTTTCTTGCCGCGCTCTCCCAGAAGTCGCCGTAAAAAATGTAAGAATCCTTCACCTCAAGACCATGCTCCGACATAACGCGGCGGTAAGCGCCGAGCCTTTTTTCGGCTATCTCGTTGCCCTCAAAGCCTGTCAGACAGTATATTTTCTTCTTGCCGTGGCACGTGATAAGATGCTCCACCGCACAAGCGAAGGTCTTGTCCTCATCAACGCTTACATTCCGATACTCCGACGTGCAGTTGGAATTGGCGCATATAATATATCCGTCGAAATTTTTCTTTAAAAATTCGGATATTCTTTTTCGCATTTCCACCGCCCAGATGGAGGTATCGCAGAAAACAATGCCGTCGATCTTGTTAAAATTAATAAGGCGATATATATTTTCCTCTCCGATCTGGTGAGGAGTAAGCTTGTCGTCCAGAGTGAAAAGAGAGAACACAAGAACGTTATAACCGAGCTGCTTTGCCTGACTGATAATTCCATGAAGCAGTTCTCCGTGATAATCCACGATGGAATGTCCGAGGATAACGGCGATATTTTTACGCTCCATAGCAGGTCTCTCCTTTCTGTAAACGTTTATATAACCATATTATATCACACATTATTAATAAAATCAACAATTAAATATTTAGATTATTTCAGCATATTTTTATGCATTTTCTCCAAAAAAGCCAATGTAATGTTGACAAAACGTAATAACTGCATATAATAGTTTATATCAGAACAGTTCAAAGTAAAACTAAATGGAGGCGTAATATGATGAACGGAGCAGAAATCACAGCTTCAATACGCGGAATTATAAAGGGGTACGAAAAATTTCTTGACGCAGCAGGAGACAGCTGCGGTCTCAGCCGCACGGAACGAGACTCCCTGCTTTTTCTGTATAACAATCCCAAGCATGATACCGCACGGGATATTGTGAAATACCGCATGATACCGAAAGCGAACGTGTCGCAGGCAGTAGACAGCCTCATTGCCAAGGGTCATCTTGAGCGCGCCGCCTGCCCCGAGGACAGGCGTATAGTGCGTCTGCGCCTGACAGATTCGGGCAAGACCACCGCTGCCAAGCTTAAGGAAGCGCAGACGCGTTTCAGCGCCGCGCTTTTTGAGGGTCTGTCCGACGAAGAACGTGCGACCCTTGAAAAAGCCGACAGGCTCATAAAAGAAAATATACAACGCATACTTAATGCGAAGGAGAACTAACCAATGGATAACAAGGATAATTTTCTCGGCACCGCGCCTGTGGGCAGGCTGCTGTTAAAGCTGACCGTTCCGTCGGTTGCGGCGCAGCTTATAAATATGCTGTATAATATTGTGGACAGAATTTATATCGGACATATCCCCGACGAGGGCGTAAACGCGCTGACGGGCGTGGGAGTATGTCTGCCGCTGATAATGATAGTAACCGCCTTTGCCATGCTCATCAGCATGGGCGGCGCGCCCCGAGCCTCCATTTTCATGGGAAAGGGAGATAACGACACCGCCGAAAAGACCTTGGGCGGCTGCTTCCTGACCCAGATAATCATATCCGCAATACTGACCGTCGTACTGCTCATATGGAACAGAGACCTGCTTATGGCATTCGGCGCAAGCGAAAATACCATTTATTACGCAAGCAGCTATATGCAGATATACGCCATAGGCACCGTCTTTGTACAGCTTACCTTAGGCATGAGCGCATTTGTCACGGCGCAGGGCTATACAAAGGTAAGTATGATCGCTGTACTTACGGGCGCAGTGTCAAATATCATACTCGACCCCATATTCATTTTTGCTTTCGGCATGGGCGTAAGAGGAGCTGCTGCCGCGACCATAATCTCCCAATGCATATCCGCTGTGCTGCCCATAATCTTCCTTGTGGGCAAAAAAGCGCCCGTCCGTCTGAAAAAAGAGAATATACGCTTTGTGCCAAAGCTGGTGTTCCCCTGTCTTGCGCTGGGACTTGCGCCCTTTATAATGCAGGCAAGCGAGAGCGTTATATCGGTATGCTTCAATTCCTCGCTGCTGAAATACGGCGGAGATATTGCCGTGGGCGCTATGACCATACTCACAAGCGTAATGCAGTTTGCGCTGCTGCCCGTGCAGGGCTTTTGTCAGGGTGCGCAGCCTATTTTAAGCTATAATTTCGGTGCGAAAAATCCCGACAGAGTAAAAAAGACGTTCCGTCTGCTGCTTATCATAAGCCTGTGCTTCACAACGCTGCTGTGGGCGTTTGTGATCCTGTTTCCGTCCACCTTTGCCGGCATATTCTCCCCCGACGCCGAGCTTGTGGATTTTACCGCGGGAGCGCTGAGGATATACTGCGCGGTGCTGTTCATCTTCGGCATACAGCTTGCCTGTCAGATGGCGTTTATATCCCTTGGCAACGCAAAATCCTCTATCATTGTAGCAATAATGCGTAAGTTCGTGCTGCTTCTGCCCCTTATTTACATCATGCCGCACATTATGGAAAACAAGGTCACGGCGGTATACACGGCAGAGCCTGTGGCGGACGTTATCGCAGTTACATTTACGGCGTGTCTGTTTGCGGTACAGTTCAAGAAAGCTATGAAGAGCATTGAAGAGCCGCATACAGACGATATATCGAAGGAGGGACAGCATGGAACAGTTTGAAGAATTAAGTACGGGCTTCCGGGACAAATTTGATTTTTCGCCGGGCGAGATAGAATATATTGTAACCTTTGCGGACGAAGATATGCTTATGGTGGAGTATCCCGAAAAGCTAACACTGGATGTCGGTTTCTATCAGGGCATATTGGGTATAAAGATAATATGGGATAATAATTGGCAGACTCCTGTGGCTGAATATCTCTGCCGCACCGAACATGACCTTGAAAAGCTGATGAACATGGCGCTTGAACAGATAAAAACGGAAATGGAGCAGAAGCGTTTTTCCTATTACGGTCCGCTGTGGGAAACAATGAAGATAAGCTGTCTGTAATACAACAATATTTTTGCATTTTTCCT
>JBJEQM010000385.1:0-4367 GCA_051881755.1 Oscillospiraceae bacterium | reverse complement strand
AAGCGGGCATTATATATGTATATCTCTGCTACGGTATGCACTGGCTCATGAACGTCATCACGGGTGAAAAGGACTTTCCGCAGGGCGTGCTTTTCCGCGCCTGCGAAAAGTACGACGGTCCTGCCAAGCTGACCAAATATCTCGCCGTGGACGGCTCCTTCAACGGGCAGAAGCTTTACGGCAACGATAAAATATGGATAGAGGACGACGGCTATTCTCCCGAAATTATCACCCTCCCCCGTGTGGGTATAAATTACGCAACGCCCGAATACCGCGATATTTTATGGCGTTTCAAGGACAATAAGTGAGGTGTATGCAATGCTTAAGCTTATAAAGGGCGGCGCAGGCACGGGCAAATCCCGTCGGCTTGCGGAGCTTATCAAAGAGTCCGCCGCCGTGGGACGTGACGTGCTTGTTATCGTGCCCGAGCAGTTCGATTTTGAATATAACCGCGCGCTGTACAATTTTATGGGTATGCGCGATTACAACAAGATAACCGTCAGCGGCTTTTCCCGTCTGGCGCGGCAGATACTCATAAAATACGGCGGACTGCGGGGAAAATACGCCGACGATACGGTAAAACGCGCGGTCATGTTCCGCGCCCTGTCAAATCTCAACAAGCAGAAGTCATTGCAGTTTTTTGACAGGCAGGCGAAAAGTACATGCTTTATCAACGACGCGCTGGAATATGTCAAGACCCTGTCCTCCAACGGTATCTCCGCAGAATATCTTGCGGCGCGCACCGACTTTATGAACGAGTTTATCCGCGGCAAGGCTTCGGATATTTCCCTTATATACTCCGAATATTCCCGTCTGCTGGCGGAATACGGCTACAAGGACGGATCCTGCGATATTGCCGAAGCGGCAAAGCGCGCCGCCGAGCATGGATATTTCCGCGGCAAAAATGTATACATAGACGAGTTCAAAAGCTTCACCGCCGACGAATACCCTATGCTGTCCGCCATAATTTCGCAGGCGGATACGCTGACCGTCTGCCTTACCACCGAGGACGAGCTTCCCCGTGAATACTCCCTGTTTGAGACGGTCAACCGCACCGCCGCGCGGCTGGAAAGCTGCGCACGGGAATGTGATATCGCGGTACAGACGGAGTTTCTCACGGAAAACCGCCGCTTCAAGCGCCCCGAGCTGGAATTTCTCAGCAGGAATATCATGCGCACGGGCAAGGAAGCTTTCGGCGGCGAATGTACTGCCGTAAAAGTATACGAAGCCGCCGAGCCGTACGAGGAGGCGGACTTTGTCTGCGCGGAGATACGCGCGCTGATGGAACAGGGCTGCCGCTGCTCCGACATAATGGTGCTTGCGCGGTGCAAGGAGGTATATTCCTCCGTTCTGGACGCGGCGTTCGAGCGCAATAATATACCCTATTACTCCGACGAAAAGGAGGGCGCGGCGCATAAGGCGCTGTTCATTTTCCTGCGCACCGCCCTGAAGCTTGCCGCCGCAAAGAAGCCTTTCACCGAGGATATACTGCGCTATATCAAGACGGGCTTCACGGGGCTTGATACCGAGGAGTGCGGCATACTGGAGGAATACTGCTATAAATGGAGCGTGGAGGGCAAAATGTGGCGTGAGCCGTTCCGCGTTTCCCCCGACGAGCCTAAGGACGCCGCCGCCGAAAATGCGCGCCAAAGGATAATCGCGCCGCTGGATAATCTGCGGAAAAAGTGTACCGACACCACCGCCGACGTTATCTGCCGCGCCATACTTGACTTTCTGGACGAGACTCACGCTTCGGAAGCTGTGACGGAATACATAAAAGCCGCTTCGGAGGGCGCTCCCGACGTTATTTATGCCGCACGCGAAGCAAAGCAGCTGTGGGAGCTTCTCTGCGAGCTTTTGCAGACCCTTTATACCGCGCTGGGGGGCGTTTCCATGTCCCTGACGGAATTTTGCGGTGTGTTTGATGTGGCAGTCTCGGGATTGTCCCTTGCCGAGCCGCCTCAGACCCTTGACGCGGTCAGCTTTTCCGCTTCCCACACGGCACGTCTGGCAAACCCCAAGATAATATTCGTTATCGGAGCAAACGAGGGCGCTCTGCCCTTTTCCGCAAAGCCGTCGGCGCTGCTGTCCGACAGGGACATCGAGGCGCTCCGCAGCGGCGGAGTGGAGATATCGGGCAGCTCCCGTGAAAAGCTTGCGGACGAGCGGTATGTTGCCTACGCCTCGCTCTCGGGCGCGTCGGAGCGGCTGTATGTGAGCTATCCCATGGCGGACGTGGGGGGCAAGGCGCTGTATCCCTCCTCCTGCGTAAAGCAGATATGCTCCATGTTCGGCGATATAAAGCGCACCGTCCGCGATATGGACGCGCTGTATTTCTGCACCACCGAGCAGAACGGCTACTACCGCTATGTGCAAAGCTACAAGCGCCGCAGCACAGATACCGCAAGTCTGCGCCGCGCGCTGGAGGACTTCTCCCCCGAAAACAAGGCGCGGTTTGAATATTTCGACGACCCCTCTGCCGTCAGCGGACACAGACAGGGTCTTTCGCGGCAGACCGCACGGGGAATATACGGAAAAAATATCAGCCTGTCCGCCTCACGTCTGGAGGATTACAGGCTTTGTCCCTTTATGTATTTCTGCAAAAAGGGGCTGAAAATATATCCGCGGCAAAAGGTGGAACTCAGCGCGCCGTCTCACGGCACTGCGGTGCATTACTGTCTCAGCGGCATACTGGATAGATATCCCAAGGAGGATTTTATCAGGCTGGAGCGTACGGAGGTCAAAGCCGCCGTGGACAAGCTTCTTGACGAGTATTTCGACAGCGAGGATATAGGCGGGAGCTACGGCAAGACCGAGCGCTATATCAACGCATACAAGCTTCTGGGCGAGACCCTGACGGATATACTCATGCGGCTTAAAAAGGAGTTTACGCAGTCGGAATTTACCCCCGATTCCTTTGAATACACCATTGACAGGGACGGCAGGCAGTCTCCGGCGGAAATAACCCTCCCCGACGGCGGCAAGGTGTTTTTCACGGGGGCGGTGGACCGCGTGGATATATACCAAAAGCCCGACGGACGTATCTATATCCGCGTTGTGGACTACAAAACAGGCGCAAAGGATTTTTCCTACGCCGATATATATTACGGGATAAATATGCAGATGCTGCTGTATCTTTTTGCCCTCACCGACCCTAAGTGCAGCGGAAAATACCGCTCCGCCCTGCCTGCGGGAGTGCTGTATATGCCTGCAAAGGACGCTTCTCTCGTGCCGCGCAGATACGCCGACGATATATCCAAGGAGGCGGCTGCCGAAAACAGCACATATAAAATGAAAGGCGTTGTGCTGGAGGACGACGATATCATAAACGCCATGGAAAGCGGCGCAAACGGCGAATTTATCCCCGTCAAGGCAGGAAAATCCGCATATTACACATACTCAAAGCTCATATCCGACGACGAGCTGAAGGCTCTGCGTAAATATTCCGAGGACATCATCGCCGATACCGCAAAGAAGATCACAAGCGGCAGGGTAGAAGCCGAGCCGCTTGTCAGGGGAAAGCATACACCATGCTCATACTGCGACTACAAGTCCGTATGCGGAAATTATCCCAATATCACATCGCGCAGCTACGACCCCGACGCCGAGGAAAAAATGCGTGAAATTTTAGCAAAGGAGTGACGGAAATGTCTGTACAATGGACCGATAAACAGCTTGACGCCATCAACGCGCGGAACACCTCCGTCATAGTTTCGGCGGCGGCAGGCAGCGGCAAGACCGCCGTTCTGGTGGAACGTCTGCTGCGCATTTTATCCGATACCGAAAACAAGACCCCCGCCGACAGGCTTATTGTGGTGACCTTTACCAACGACGCCGCCGCTCAGATGAAGCAGCGCCTTTCCGAAGCCATATCCGCAAAGCTTGAGGAAAATCCCGGCGATATGTGGCTGTCCTATCAGCAAACACTTATCCCTGCGGCGAAAATATCCACCATACATTCATTCTGCTTCGATATGATACGCGAAAACGTGCAGACCCTCGGCGTTTCCGCAGGCTTCCGCATACTTGACGATACCGAGGAGCAGCTTATCACCGCCAAGGCTCTGGAAAATGTATTCGAGTATTTTTACGCCGCCAAGCCCGAGCTTATGCGGTATCTCAGCGACTCATCGGGCGGAACAAACCGCGGCGACTATCAGCTGGAACAGAACATTCTGGCGCTGTATGATTTTCTCAAATCAACGCCCTTTCCGCAGAAATGGCTGGAAAGCGCACAGCGGAGATATACCGAAAAATTCGACCCTCACAGCGAGCTCGGACGTATTTACGCCGATATTATCTCGGGCAGGCTCAAAGCCATGGCAGGCAAAATGGACTACGCCATCGGACTTCTTGCGCAGGCGGGC
>JBJEQM010000384.1:0-4398 GCA_051881755.1 Oscillospiraceae bacterium | reverse complement strand
GTACGCTTCTTTATTTTTGATTAGGGGGTAACAATGTGAAGTGCAAAGACAAAACATCATCATTTTCAAACGTGATGTATATGCTGAAAATACTGTGGCAGGGCAGCAGGGGCTATGTCATATACACGTTTCTCAAGGAGCTGAACGAAGACGTGTTCTGGACGGTATTCTCGGTGTACCTGACAGAGTGGATATACATCGCCATCGAAAACAAAACGCCCTTTACGGTGCTGGCAAGCTTCGTGGGGGCAATGTGTATCGGGCATATCTGCATACATATCATCTCGGCGATACATCAGCTGTGCGAAAAGCAGTTTCTGCCGAAAATGTACCAAAACTTTTACAAGCGCGTCATACGCAAATCGGTATCAATGGATTATACTGAATTTGAAAAGCCCGATTTTTACGACAAATATACCCGTGCGCTGAACGAGTGTCAGCAGAGGGGCAGCAATATCCTGTACTACTCCGCGTATCTTGTTGCGGGCGTCGCCTCTATGATAACGGCGACTATTATCGTTGCGGACGTTGACCCTGTGCTTCTGGCGTTTATCGTTCCCATGGTGGCTATCTCGCTGTATTTCGGAAAGAAAACGGGAGACCTGTACTATAAGCTGGATTTTTCCAATACCCGCGACGGACGTATCGGAGGATATGCAAAGCGCGTTTTCTATGAGAAAAAATATGCGGGAGAGCTCCGCCTGTTTTCCATCGGACGTCTGCTTCTCAGCCGCCACGAGAAAGCTTACGGCGAAATGCAGAAGCGCACACGGGAGATACGCAAAAAGCTTACCGTTTACGTGTCGCTGAAATGGATATTGTACAGCGTGCTGTCGGCGGTGCTGCCTTATCTTTATATAGCGTTTGTGCTGAATAAGGGCGAAGCGCAGACGGCGGAGTATATAGCCATGATACCTGCCCTGAGCACGCTTTCATGGCACACCTCCGACGCGGTGGAGATGGTGGTATCGCTGGCAAAGGAAAGCGCCTTTGTGACAAATCTCCGCGAGTTTCTCTCCTATGAGCCAAAATCGGACGGTGCATCACTAATTAAGGCGGAAAATCTTTCCGATATCGAGATAAAGGATATGGGCTTTACCTATGACGGCGCGGAAAAGCCCACTCTGCATGATGTGAATATGACTATCCGCAAGGGCGAAAAGATAGCCATTGTCGGACATAACGGCGCAGGCAAGACCACCCTTGTCAAGCTGATAATGGGACTTTATAAAGCCACCGAGGGCGAGATAAGGGTCAGCGGCGAAAATATAAACGGCTACGAGCCAAAGTCCTATCACAGCCGCTTCGGTACGGTCTTTCAGGACTTGCAGGTGTTTGCTCTGCCCCTGTCGCATAATGTTTTAATGCGTAAACCAAGGAATGACGAGGAGCGTAAGCTTGTGGAGGAGTCCCTGAGAAAAGCCCAGTTCGGCGACAAGCTTGATACCCTTGAAAAGGGCATTGATACCATGGTAACAAAGGAGTTTGACGAAAACGGCATGGGACTATCGGGCGGCGAAGCGCAGAAAATAGCCATTGCCAGAGTTTTCGCCCGCAAGCCCGACATCGTTATCCTGGACGAGCCGTCCTCCGCCCTTGACCCTATCGCGGAGTATAAAATGTACCGCAATATGCTCACCGCCACGGACGGGGAGACGGTGATTTTCATTTCCCACAGACTGTCCGCCACCCGTGACGCCGACAGGATATATATGTTTGAAAACGGCACGGTCATAGAGCAGGGAAGCCACGCGGAGCTTATGGCGCAAAACGGCAGGTATGCCGAAATGTGGAAACTTCAGGCGCAGAATTATCTTGCGGAGGAGGCGGCTGTATGAGTATAAGAAAAGACGAAAAAATAGGTATAAAGCGGCTTATCTCCAATGTCTTTTACGTTATGAGATTTGCCTGCCGCCACGATAAGAAAATGGCGGGCGCGTACATTGTGGGACAGTGTATCCACAATGGCGCAAGCGCTTTTCTGAATACGTTCATACTGAAAGAGATCATTGACGTTCTCACGGACGGCGCGGATATTTCAAGTATCCTCACTTTGCTTGCAGTATGGTTTCTGGTGGATTCCGCAGGACTTGCGGTGCATATTGCCTTGGAAAACTTCTTCTATACACGCTTTGTAAGGGTCAGCGGCGCCGTACAGCGTGAGCTTATGGAAAAGGCTCGGCTCATGGATCTGAAATGCTACGATATTCCCGAATATTACGATGATTTCGTTATCGCCGCTTCACAGTCGGAGGATATGGTATTAAAGGGGATAATGAGTGTTGCAAGGATAGCCGCAAGCATACTCACAATGCTTATTGCAGGCACAATGATAGTGATAATGAATCCCGTTATCGCGATTTTCCCCATAATCGGCTTTATTATCAATATTATAACAAGGTTCATCATTACCAAACTGGAATATCAGTACAGCATTGAAAAAGCGAAGATAAACCGCAAGGCGGACTACTCAAAGCGTGTGTTCTACCAGCCCGAATATGCCAAAGAGATAAAGCTTACGGGCATCGAGGAAGCGCTTATGGAGCAGTATGACGAAGCCATCGCCGAGGAGCGGAAAATGGCGCTGAAATACTCGCTTAAAATACTTCCGCCTACCCTTATCAACTGGATATGCACGTTTACACTTTGCCAGTTCTTCGCCGTACCCGTGTATCTTGCTTATCTTGCCATAGAAAAGCAGAGTATACGACTGGGAGATGTGGCGTCTCTGAAAAATGCCACCAACAGGATAAAAAGCTGTCTGGACGGCATGAACTACGCCCTTGTGGACTTTCAGACCGTCGGACAGTACGCCGAGAAATTCCGCCGATTTATGGAATATGAGATAAATATCGAGGGCTGCAAAGGAACGGAGCCTGTTCCCGAGGACGACTGCACTCTGGAGCTGAAAAACGTCAGCTTTAAATATAAGGACAGCGAAAAGTACGTCCTGAGGAATGTGAGCATGACTGTACGCAGGGGCGAAAAGCTTGCTCTTGTGGGCGAGAACGGAGCAGGCAAGTCCACGCTTATCAAGCTGATAATGCGGCTATACGACGTGACCGAGGGAAGTATCACCTTTGGCGGAGTCGATATCCGCAGGCTTGATACAAAGGAGTACCGCCGAAAAATCGGAACGGTATTTCAGGATTTTCAGATATACGGCGCAACTCTTGCGGAGAACGTCAAGACGGATCATGTTGACGTAACGGACAGGGATAAGGTCATAGCCGCCCTTAAAAGAGCCGATCTCGGCAGCAAGCTTGAAAAGCTGCCCGACGGCATTGATATCGAGCTTACAAAGGAATTTTCCGACAGCGGCATAATGCTTTCGGGCGGTGAAGCGCAGAAAGCTGCTATTGCAAGAATGTTCATGCGCGATATGCCCATCGCCATACTTGACGAGCCCTCCAGCGCCCTTGACCCTATCGCGGAGTACAGGCTCAACAGGAGTATGCTTGACAACGCGGAAAATCAGGCGGTTATCCTTATTTCCCACAGGCTGTCCACCACCAAGGACGCCGACAGGATAATCCTGCTTGAAAACGGCAGTATCGCCGAAAGCGGCACTCACTCGGAGCTTCTTGCAAAGCGCGGCACATATGCAAAGATGTGGAACGTTCAGGCGGAGAAGTATTCGGTTTACTGCTGACAGTTATCATTTGGACAACACTGCGTTTTTCAATTTTTTTCTCCGTTTTCTATTGTAAAACCGAAAATAATATGATATAATCAAATATGTATATTTATGTGAAAGGAGCTGTTTGCGGATTGTCATTCAATGAAGATACGTTTTGGCTAATGCTGAAATTTGCCGGCTCTATGGTCGGTATATTGCTGCTTATATGGCTTATCGCCATGGCTACCCCTAAAATGGCGAAATTGGTTGACAAGCTGCTGGGCAAGGCTAATATAGATCAGGGCGCAAGATCCGTCCCCTCTCCCGAAAGGGTGGAGGATAATGATAACGGCGAAAAGCCGCAGGAATACAGGGTCTACGATATCTACGAGGGCACGCTCCCCGAGGATACGCCCGAAAATAATGATAAAAAGGATTGATAATAATGGCAAAGGATAATAAAAAAATGGTTGAAGCGATAACCTCAATGGACGAGGATTTCGCTCAGTGGTACACCGACATCGTAAAAAAGGCGGAGCTTATCGAGTATACCTCCGTCAAGGGCTGTATGGTAATCCGTCCCTACGGCTATGCTATATGGGAGAATATGCAGCACATTCTGGACGGTATGTTCAAGGCACTGGGACATGAAAATGTATGTATGCCTATGTTTATCCCCGAGAGCCTGCTCCAGAAGGAGAAAGACCACGTTGAGGGCTTCGCTCCCGAGGTCGCATGGGTAACTCACGGCGGCAGCGAAAAGCTGGAGGACAGACTCT
>JBJEQM010000383.1:0-18422 GCA_051881755.1 Oscillospiraceae bacterium | reverse complement strand
GATTATTCATTGTACATTACCATGCTTTGTCACTATAATATGATTATAACATATTTATAAAAAAATTTCAATACGGGGGTACAATATTTTGTTTGGAATCAATATTATCGGCACAGGCTCATATTCTCCGAAGCTTACCGTTACCAACGACGATATGTCAAAAATAGTCGAGACCAGCGATGAATGGATATCCAGCCGCACAGGCATAAAGCAGCGTATGCTTGCGGACGGCGAAGCGGCGTGGTACATGGGCGCGGAGGCTGCCAAAAAGGCAATAGCCGCCGCAGGCATCTCCCCCGAGGAGATAGGTCTTATCGTGGACTCCACCGTAACGGGCGATTTTTACACACCCTCCTGCGCCTGCGTTATACAGAATGAGATAGGCGCGGTAAACGCGGCGGCTTTCGATATCAACGCTGCCTGCTCGGGCTTTGTATACGGTCTTGATACCGCAAAAAGATTTTTGCAGACCGACGACAGCCTGAAATACGCTCTCGTGGTATCGAACGAGGTGCTGTCCCGCTTTGTGGATTATACCGACCGCTCCACCTGCGTACTTTTCGGAGACGGCGCAGGCGCGGTAGTTGTTGAGCGTGCCGAGACGGACAAGCTTTATTCAAGCTACCTCTCCTCCGACGGCGGCGGCGCAAAGTTCCTTTACGCCAAGCACGGCTTCCCAAGACACCCATTCTCCACCCGTGATACCGACTTCGGCGCGGATTTCCCCTCGGAAAACCGGTATCTCTATCAGGACGGCAAGGAGGTATACAAATTCGCCACAAAGGCGCTCCCTGCGGCTTCCGCAAAGGCTGCGGAGAAGATAGGCTTCGACCTTAACGACATAGACCGGTTCATTCCTCATCAGGCAAACATACGCATTATCGAGACAGCCGCGAAAAATCTCGGCGTATCAATGGATAAGTTCATCGTATCCCTTGCCTCCCACGGCAATACATCAAGTGCGTCAATGCCCGTTGCTTTCGACGAGGCTGTACGCGACGGCAGGATAAAGCGCGGTCAGAAGCTATGCTTCGTAGGCTTCGGTGCAGGTCTGACTATGGGCGCTATTATAATGGAATACTGATTTATATAGCTTTGGTGAATGGTGAATAGTTTTTATTTCCTTTAAACACCATTCCTGCTTGCTCTTAATTATACTATATTATATAGAAATATACTGAAAGGCGGAAACTTATATGGCAAAAACGGCTCTGATAACAGGCTCATCAAGAGGAATAGGCGCTGCGATCGCTCTGCGCCTTGCAAAGGACGGATATAATATAGCACTCAACGACCTTAACGAGGGTATGTTTGAAAACAACGACATCGCTGACAAGATAAAGGCTCTGGGCGTTGAAGCTGAGATATTCTGCGCGGACGTATCAAAATATGACCAATGCGAAGCGATGGTAAAGGCTGTCAAGGAGCGCTTCGGCACTATTGACGCCCTCATAAACAATGCAGGCATCACAAGAGACGGTCTCATGGCAAGAATGCCCGAAGAGCAGTACGATATGGTCATCGCCGTAAACCAGAAGAGCGTATTCAACATGATGAAGCTTGCGGGCAATGTCATGATACGCCAGAAGCACGGCAAGATAGTAAATCTCGCCTCCGTTGCGGGACTTTACGGCAATCCCGGACAGATAAACTACTCCGCGTCAAAGGCGGCGATAATCGGCATGACCAAGACCGCCGCAAAGGAGCTGGGCTCACGCAATATCAACGTAAACGCAGTTGCTCCCGGCTTTATACAGACTCCCATGACAGACAAGCTCACCGACGAGCAGAAGGCAAAAATGCTTGAAGCCATCGCCATGAAGCGCTACGGCACCGTAGACGAAATATCCGGCGTTGTATCATTCCTCTGCTCCGATGACGCGTCCTATGTAACGGGACAGACTATTGAAATTTCGGGCGGACTTTCAATGTAATAATTATGAGTGATATATCAAAAACCTTGGATGAATGCACCCGTATGCTTCATCAGATGATTGAAATAGAGAAAGAAAATATCGAAAGATTATCTTCAATCGAAAAACATCTGGATCATATAATAATGGCTCGAAAAATCAAACGTGCCTATTTATTATACAGCATTATGGAGGAGTATCAGCTTGATGAACAATCATTCTATGATACCGAACAATAATGTATACTTCAGCGAAAGGAGTTTTATATTATGACAGAAATGGAAATGGTGTTACGGGAAATAAGGAAAATATCCGAAGATATATTTATTATGAAGGATGATATGTCATCCATGAAAAGCGACATTGCAGGGCTTAAGACCGATGTTGCAGAACTTAAGACCGATGTTGCAGGGCTTAAGACCGATGTTGCAGAGCTTAAAACCGATGTTGCAGAACTTAAGAGTGACGTTTCGACCCTAAAGAAAGAAATGGCAGCAGCAAACAGCAAGATAGAAGTTTTAACAAATGATGTCACCGAACTTAAGGGTGACGTCAAAGGACTTAAGCTCACAATGGAAAATGATGTATTTCCCGCAATCAGAACGCTTACCGAGCTTCAGCTTGAGGATTCCAAGCGCCTTGTCAATCTTGAAAGCAACGTACAGGAACTAAAAGATAATGCTGCTATTGATGAAGTAATACGCAATATAAAAATGAACTGACCGAATAAATAAGCTTACACAGAAAGGATATAAAATTTTTATGAAAAGAGTTGTTATAACAGGAATGGGCGTTGTTTCCCCCATAGGAAACACAATTGAAGAATTCTGGAACAATATCAAGGCAAACAAGCTGGGATTCGGCTTTGTTGACGATATAGTTGCCGAGGATTTCCCCGTAAGGATAGCTGCGCGCTCCATGGATTTCACACCCGATAAGTATATCGACAAAAAGGAAGCACGCCGCATGGACCGCTTCACTCAGTTCTCCGTGTGCGCCGCTATGGACGCAGTTGCCGACAGCGGCACCGACTTCAAGGACGTCGATCCTTTCCGCGCAGGCGTTATTTTCGGCGTTGGCATCGGCGGACTTAACCTTACTTTGCAGGAACACGCCAAGTATGAGGAAAAGGGTCCCGACAGAATCTCCGTTTTCTACGTACCTATGATGATAGGCAACATGGCGGCAGGTACTATCTCCATGCGCACAGGCTTCAAGGGCGATAACTTCTGCACCACCACAGCCTGCTCCTCCTCAACACACGCTATCGGAGAGGCTTTCCGCAAGATAAAGGACGGTTATCTTGATGTTTGTATCGCAGGCGGCGCAGAATCCTGCGTAAGCGAGTTCGCTCTTGGCGGCTTTAACAATATGAAGGCTCTGACCCGCTCCACCGACCTCGAACGCTGCTCCATTCCTTTCGACGCCGAAAGAAACGGCTTTGTACTGGGCGAGGGCTGCGGTGCGCTGGTGCTTGAAGAGCTTGAACACGCAAAGGCTCGCGGCGCTAAGATATACGCCGAGATAAAGGGCTACGGCGCTACGGGTGACGCATATCACATGACCTCTCCCTCTCCCGAGGGCGACGCGGACGCTGCCGCTATCAGGAACGCATACACCGAGGCTGGTCTCAAGCCCGAGGAAATCGACTACATCAACGCTCACGGCACCTCCACGGGTCTCAACGACAAGTACGAGACACTTGCTATCAAGAAAGCTCTCGGCGAGGAAGCTGCAAGAAAGGTTGTCATCAACTCCACCAAGTCCATGACGGGACATCTCCTTGGCGCTGCAGGCGCGGTTGAGACTATCGCCACCGCTCTTGCCTGCAAGAACGATTTTGTCCACAAGACCGTGGGATATAAAGTTGCCGACCCCGAATGCGACCTTGACTACTGCACAGAGGGCAACAGGGAAATGACCGTCAACGCCGCCATCACAAACAATCTTGGCTTCGGCGGACATAACGCGGCTCTCTGCCTTGTAAAATATAAGGACTGATGAAAGGAAACGGTAATAATGAGCGAGAAAATATACGATCAGTTTGATATAGAAACTGTTGAAAAGCTTGCGGATATAGTAAAAACCAAGGACTTGGGCGAGATAACCATTGTTGACGGCGGCAAGACCATTACAATAAAGGGCAGAAAGTGTCCTCCCCCTCCGCCCATGAACAGCTTTGCTTCTCCCGCATTCGACCCCATGCCCGCCACGCTCAACGCCGCTGCGGCAAACGCTGCTCCCACCGTTGAGACCCAGTGCGCGCACACGGGCAATATTGTAAAATCCCCTATCGTAGGTACATTTTACGCTGCCGCATCTCCCGACAAGCCTCCGTTCGTTACGGTAGGTCAGCAGGTCAAAAAGGGCGATGTGCTCATGATAATCGAGTCCATGAAGCTTATGAACGAGATACAGAGCGAATTTGACGGCAAGGTCGCGGATATATTGGTAAAAAACGGCGACGCTGTTGAGTACGACCAGCCTATTATGGTAATAGAATAAAAGGAGTTATAATTATGCCTTTGATGAATAAAGAGCAGATAATGGAAATTATCCCTCACCGCGACCCCTTTATGCTCATCGACACCATTGAGGAAATGGAAGTGGGCAAAAGAGTAGTCGCAACAAAATATATGAAGCCCGACGAATTTTGGTTCAAGGGACACTTCCCCGATTACCCCGTTGTGCCGGGCGTGCTTATGATAGAGATGTGCGCTCAGGCAGGTGCGGTAGCAATGCTCTCCATGCCCGAAAACAAGGGCAAGATAGGCTTCTTCGGCGGTATCAAGGAGGCAAAGTTCCGCCGTCAGGTAGTCCCCGGAGATACTCTGCGCATTGAGGTGGAGATAATCAAGATAAAGGGACCCGTTGGCGTAGGCAAGGCAGTTGCCACAGTTGACGGTGAAAAGGCGGTCTCCGCGGAGATAACCTTTGCAATAAAGTAAGGTGTAAAATTCGGAAACCGAAGATTTTCAACCTGCGAGTTTTGTTTTTTCGGCTGAACCTTGTTCGGTTTTCAGCCGCAAAACATCGGAAAGGAGTACATTTCCCCTTGGGAAATGATCATTACTATGTTTAAAAAGGTTCTTATCGCCAACAGAGGCGAGATCGCGGTGCGGGTCATCCGAGCCTGCCGCGAGCTTGGCATAAAGACAGTCGCGGTATTTTCCACCGCAGACCGCTCCGCGCTTCACGCAAAGATAGCCGACGAAGCGGTTTGCATCGGCGGTGCCGCCACCAAGGACAGCTATCTCAACGAGAAAGCCATTATCGCCGCCTGCGAGATAACAGGCGCGGACGCTATCCACCCCGGCTTCGGCTTTCTTTCGGAAAATGCCGCCTTTGCGCGCAATTGCAGAAAATGCGGTATCAATTTTATAGGTCCTGCGCCCGAGTCCATTGAGATGCTTGGTGACAAGGCTGCTGCCAAGGAAGCTATGAAAAAGGCGGGCGTTCCCGTTATCCCGGGCTCCGACGGCGCTGTACATTCCATGGAGGAGGCTCGCCGTCTTGCGGACGAGGTCATCGGCTACCCTCTTATGGTAAAGGCATCGGCAGGCGGCGGCGGACGCGGCATACGTCTTGTTGAGCGTCCCGAGGACCTTGAAGCGCAGATAACCGCCGCAAAGCAGGAGGCTCTGAACTTCTTCGGCGACGATTCCATTTACATGGAGCGCTTTATCGTTGACCCCAAGCATATAGAATTTCAGATACTTGCCGATAAGCACGGCAATGTGGTACATCTTGGCGAGCGCGACTGCTCCATGCAGCGCCGCAATCAGAAGGTGCTGGAGGAAACGCCCTCCGTTATAATGACCCCCGAGCTTCGCGAACAGATGGGCAAGGCTGCCGTTGCGGCTGCCAAGGTATGCGGATATTATAACGCTGGCACCATTGAATTCCTTGTTGATAACAAGAATAATTTCTATTTCATGGAAATGAATACACGCATACAGGTGGAACACCCCATAACCGAAAGCGTTACGGGCGTTGACCTTGTAAAAATGCAGATGAAGATAGCCGCAGGAGAGGAGCTGCCTTTCACTCAGGAGGATATTGAACTGCGGGGACATTCCATTGAGTGCCGCATAAATGCGGAGTCTCCCGAGTACAATTTCCGTCCCTGTCCCGGCAGGATATCGTCTTTGCATATCCCGGGCGGTCCCGGTATCAGAGTGGACAGCTCCGCATATCAGGGCTACACCATAACGCCCTATTATGACAGCATGATAGCAAAGCTTATAGTACACGCTCCCACAAGAGAGGAAGCCATCGCCAAGATGAAATGGGCTTTGGCGGAATTTATCGTGGAGGGCGTTGACACAAACATCGACTTCCAGCTGGAGCTTATACGCGACCCCGTATTTGAAGAGGGCAGCTATGATATAGGCTATCTGGGACGGAAAATGAAGCATGAGGAAAAGGAAACGGTAAAAGCATAAAATCGGGGGATCAATATGGCGGAAAAATGTCCTCTCTGCGGAAGCAGACTGCAAAATAACGTCTGTATATCCTGCGGCTACGAGCTGCCCGACGAGAAAGATATTTCCGCGCCCTACGATTACGACCCCGACAACGACTACTTCGGCGAGCGCGAGCAGGTGCGCTATTACGAAGCGCCGCCCCAAGCAACGCAGCACGCCGACATGGAAAGCATATCCCCCATACAGACGGGATACGCTTCCGCTCCCAAGCCTGCGCCCAATATTAAGGTAAACCAAGCGGCGCCCCCGTCTCCCGCTCCGAAAAATCTGCAAAATCCGCAGAATGTGAAGCCCAATCCCCCTCCGCCTCAGCCCTCAAATCCGCAGCTTACATTTGAAACTATCGTCAAGGACGTTTCAACATACATACAGAAGCACTGGTGGCTTTTCCTGCTGCTGTTTCTTGCGCCTGTTTCCGGATTTATAATCGGTATCATATACTGCGCAAAGTCCAAAATAGACGGCAAGGGTATACAATCTGTTCTGACAGGTATAATGTATATTGTGGCGGCATACTTCCTGTACCAAGGCGGCGTAGGAATTGACGCGCTGAACGAGCTTATCTTTGCATTATTCAGAGAATAGGGAGGACAGCAAGATGTACGACGTATGTCCTCTATGCGGCGGAAAAATTGTACGCGGAGAATGTAAGGTGTGCGGATATGAGCCGCCCGAAGAGTCGGATATTGCCGCACCTTATGATATAGACCCCTCAAACGACCGCTTCGGCACCACGGAGGATAAATATATCCCCTTTGAGGAGCTTTATCCCCAGCGCAAAGCCGATGTAAAGCAGGAGGAGCGGCAGGATAATATACCGAATATAAAGGTACGTCCGCCCAAAACTCCGCCTGCAAAGCAAAAACAGTATACACCGCCGAAAAAGAAAAATACACCGAAAAAAGCTAAGAAAAAGAAGAGCAGACAAAAGGATAAGCTTATAAACTCCGCATTTATAATGCAAATCGTCGGCATTTTATTATTATCCTTGCTTTTTGACTTTTCTACATACTTCATTTTTTCCTTTTTGATTATAATGCCGACATGTAAACAATACAAGAAAACACAAAGTACGACAGACCTGTTTCGTATATTCATACTTTGCGGTATGTTTTTTATGGGACTTATATTTCTGGATATAAAGAACAATATATAAGGAGGCGAAAGCTATACAATGCCCGAAAAATGTCCATTATGCGGCAGCAGACTGACCCGCGGCGTATGCAATGACTGCGGCTACACGCTGCCCGACGAGGCAAGCATAGCTTCGCCCTACAACTACGACCCCTCCGACGACCGCTTCGGCGTACAGGAGGACAAATATGTATCCCCCGCCGAGAAAATGGAGGAGCTTTATCCCGGACGGGGCGCGGCTGTACAACGGGAGGCTCCGCGGCAGCAGGCGCCCAAAATAGTGGTCACTCCGCAGAATAACCCGCCCGCAAATCCGCCGCGTCAGAATAATCCGCCGCCGCAGAATAATCAGAATCCCTACGCAAATTTCTCCCCCATGAACAACAACCACCAATATAATAATCAGTATAACGGCGGTCAGAAAACAGGCGGAGTTATAAATATAATGCTTATAATAATGATAATTATAACGCTTATTATACCTGCTTTCGGTATTTTAGGTGCGATCAATTATTCAAAAAAATTCAGGCAAACTAAAGACAACAAAGAGCGCGTGCGCATGATAATTATGATAATTACATTTATTGTGGCGACATTCGTCCGAATGATAACATGATAAAGGAGAGTAAAAAACTTGCTGGAAGATTTATTCAACGTCGTAAAAACAAGATTTAACGGGGGAAACGATGCCCCTGCCGATGATACTCCCGAAAAGCCCGTGGAGATACCCAAGGACCTGCTTTTCAAGTGTCCGCGGTGCCTTAATGTTATAATGTCGGACGAGCTGGAGAAAAACCTTAAGGTGTGTCCCAACTGCGGCTATCATTCCCGCATAACCGCCGAGGAGCGGCTCTCCATTACCGCCGACAAGGGCAGCTTTATTGAGTTTGACAAGGACATGGTAAGCAAAAACCCAATCGATTTCCCCGGCTATGAGGCAAAGCAGGAGGCTCTCCGCGAAAAGACGGGTCTAAAGGACGGCGTTATCACGGGCGAATGTACCATACGCGGTCAGCGCTGCGTTATCGGTATAATGGATTCGCGGTACATGATGGCGTCCATGGGCAGCGTTGTGGGCGAAAAAATTACACGCGCCTTTGAGTATGCCACCGAAAACCGCCTGCCCGTTATAATGTTTACCGCGTCGGGCGGCGCAAGAATGCAGGAGGGTATCGTGTCCCTTATGCAGATGGCTAAGACAAGCGGCGCGGTTGCCCGTCATTCCGACGCGGGACTGCTGTATATATCCGTTATGACCGACCCCACCACGGGCGGCGTGACCGCCTCATTCGCTTCGCTGGGCGATATCATCATAGCCGAGCCGAAGGTCGTTATCGGCTTTGCGGGCAGGCGCGTTATCGAGGGCACTATAAAGCAGCGTCTCCCCGACGATTTCCAGACGGCGGAATTTATGCTGGAGCACGGCTTTGTGGACATGATCGAGGAGAGAAAGTCCATGCGCCGCACACTGGCTCATATTATAAAGCTCCACAGCACTAATAAGGAGGTCAAGTAAATGGAAAACTATGTAAACAAGCTGACCCCTCCCGAAAGACTGGAGCTTATCAGACACAAGGGCAGACCCACCGTCAGAGACTATATCCCGCTTATTTTCGACGAGTTCATCGAAATGCACGGCGACCGCTGCTTCGGCGACGACGGCGCTATCATCGGCGGTATTGCAAGCATAAGCGGCATACCCGTCACGGTCATCGCCGAGGTAAAGGGACGTGATATCAACGAAAACAAGGCGTCCAACTTCGCCATGCCCCACCCCGAGGGCTACAGAAAGGCTCTGCGCCTTGCAAAGCAGGCGGAGAAGTTCCGCCGTCCCGTTATCTGCTTCATCGACACCCCCGGTGCATTCTGCGGCGTTGACGCGGAAAAGCGCGGTCAGGGCGAGGCTATCGCAAAAAATCTTATGGAATTTATGCGGCTGAGAACGCCCGTCATATCCGTTGTACTGGGCGAGGGCGGCAGCGGCGGAGCGCTGGCTCTGGGCGTTTGCGACGAGCTTGCCATGCTGGAAAATGCGCTGTACGCGGTAATATCCCCCCGCGGCTTTGCTTCTATCCTATGGAAAGACGCAGGCAGAGAGAAAGAAGCCTGCTCCATTATGCACATCACCGCCGAGGATATGATAAATCTTGGGGTCGCGGAAAAGATAATTGAGGAGCCTTTAGGGGGCGCTCAGAACGATGTTAGGCAAATTGCTGAAAATATCGGAGATTTTTTGTATAAAACGCTATGTGAAAAAATGCAAATAGATATTGACGTTTTGCTAAATGAACGGTATACTAAGTTTAGAAAAATCGGCGAGTTTGAAGAAATGTAAAACTCTGCCATTTCCCATTGATATAGGGACAAATTCGTCATTCCGATCTGTCGGGACGGCTTGGTCTTTATATAGATAAATTTTGCGAACGGAGGCAAACAAATGGTATTCGATAAGGTTAAGGAAATTATTGTTGATCAGCTGGACGTTGATGAGGACAAGGTAGTTGCAGGCGCTAACATTCAGGACGACCTGGGCGCAGACTCCCTGGACGTTGTAGATCTCATCATGAGCCTTGAGGAAGAATTTGACCTCGAGATCCCCGATGAAGCTGCAGAGAACATCAAGACTGTCGGCGACGTTGTTAAGTACATCGAAGACAATCAGTAATCTTCATTTGAAGATCAGGGCGCACGCTGAAAAACGTGCGTCCTTTTTTTACTGTCAGAAATACAGATAAAAATTTAACTAATGTTCATAATGTCTAAATTAAAACTATATTTTTGTGAGAAATAATATTGCAATTATTTCACTATTATTGTATAATTAGCTTATAGTAGTAAAATGCGGGAAAATTATATATTGATTTAAAGGAAAATATTGAAAGGAGTGCGGGGCTAATTCCGTGTATTTAAGCGTTGGGAGTGAAACATACAAAATCTTAAACGTTTAAAATATGCGGATATGATTCGCGCGGAAATTTATGATAAGTAAAATGTGGAAAAAGAGGCTGACTGCCGCGGCTCTCGGAGCGGGTATATCGCTGACAGCTGCCATGATCTGTATGCTGATCTACGCCGTTATGTCGAGCAGCGGCAGCATACTGATAGCTGCGGCGGCGATACTGTGCGTCATATCGGGGATATGCGTTGCGGCGGCGGTGGTCTTTATACGCCGCGAGACAGAATATTTCAGGGCTTTCGAGGCAAATCTCAAGGATTATGCCTTTATACGGTATGACAAAAAGCTGCATAAGGCGTGTCTGAATATGGGAGTCGCTTCGCTGACGGGTATGGAGACCGCCGGCGCGGTGCTCAATCAGGCGGAATACGACGGCTTTATGGAAAAGATCAAGGCGGAGCCTTATGATGCAGCCGAGAATATATACAAATCTGCGGCGGAGGACAAGTGGATACAGATATCGGCGTACAGCACTCCTCTGTACGACTGCACCGCTATACGCGACGTTTCCTCATATGTTTCCTGCAAGAGCGTTATAAAAAGTCTTAAATATTACGACAGCGCAACCGGCGCTCTCAGCCGCGACGCGTTCATATCCCGTCTGCGCTCGGCAGGCGAGCAGAACGGAAACGGCTCTTCCATCGGCATTATCAATTTCGTAATAAGCGGCATCGACAGGATAACCTCCTTTACGGGAACCGCCGCGGCTGACTCCATTGTTGTCCGTATCGCCCAGTATATCAAAAAGTACGAAAATCCTCACAATATTTTCGTCGGACGCACCGGCGAGAACGAATTCAGTATGCTTGTAACGGATACATACGACGACGGCTGCCGCAAGACCGCCGAGAAGGTCTGCGAGGGTCTGATCGAGCTGCTGACGTCCGACAACAAGAGCAACGTGCGCATTTTCTGCGGCTATGCCTGCTTCCACGGCAGCGGCAACAATATCAACTCCATGATGTCGGCGGCGGATTTTGCCGTATTCGACGCGGAGAGCAGCGGCGCGCAGAAGCCCGTTCCCTTTGATTCCGAGACATACGCCAAGCGCGCACATGAATTCAAAAAGATGCAGGTATTCAACAAGACCGTTTCGGAGTGTCTTATCGATTACCACTTCCAGCCTATCGTCAACGCAAAAACAGGCGCTGTCTACGGTTACGAAGCCCTTATGCGCCCGCGTACGGTGGACGGCATAAAGCTCACTCCGCTGGAAATGCTGGAATACGCCTCCCAGCAGGATATGCTGTATGAGATCGAGCATATCACATTCTTCGACACCATGAAGATACTCTCCGAAAATCAGGACTTTTTCAGCTCCCGCAAGCTGTTCATAAACTGTATACCCAGCTCCATTCTCAGCGACGAGGATTTCTCAACGCTGGCGGATAACTACGGCATACTCTTTGAAAAGGTGGTCGTGGAGATCACCGAGGGAAGCCCCGTTTTCAACAGCGCAATGGAGGCTCTCAACAGCAGATTCCGCAGCAGGAGGGCTCAGATCGCGCTGGACGACTACGGCACGGGCTACGCAAACGAATCCACTCTGCTGACGGTCAAGCCCGATTATATCAAGATAGACCGCTCCCTTATGCAGAATATCGACAAGGACGTTCAGAAGCAGCACCTTGTTGCCAACATGATAAATTTCGCCTCCCAGCACGGCATCAAGACCCTCGGCGAGGGCATCGAGACCATGACCGAGCTGGAGACCGCCGTTTCGCTGGGTGTAGACCTTATCCAGGGATATGTTGCCTGCCGTCCTGCGGCGGTGCTTATGCTTGATATACCTATCGATATAAAGACCGCTATTATCGAGTATAATCTGAAATATACGGGACGCATTGACAAGACCTACGAGGTAAAAGACGAAGAGACTGCCGATATTGTGGGACTTGCCCTTGCAGGCTACAACGAGATACTCGTTACCTGTGCCAGCGCCACACTTACGGGTGACCCCGATATTGAGGTCAATATGCACATTACCGTCAGGGTATCGGGCTGCGAAGCGCACCTGTGCTTAAAAAATGTTAATATCGCTTCCCCCGAGGGACCCACCGTTACCATTGAGAAGGGCAGCGAGGTCAACCTTTGTATCGAGGGCAAAAATACGCTGACCTACGAGGGTATCAAGGTACCCGAGGGCGCTAAGCTGTTTATCAGCGGCGGCGGAGACCTCAGCATAAACTGCACCAGAAACAACTCTCCCGCTATCGGCGGCGGCTGTATGCAGGAATACGGCGTTATAAACATCTGCTCCGAGGGTAATATTTTCATAAGCGTGACCGGTGACACATTTGCCGCTCTCGGCGGCGGTATCGCCACGGAAAATTCGGAAATAGGCCTTTATTCCGGCAGAATGAGCATCATACTGAAATGCAAGGAAGCTGTGGGCATCGGCTCATTCAACGGAAACACCAAGATATTGGTCGCTCTGGGCTTTAAGGCGGATATCACCATCGGCTGCCAGAACGCCGTCGGCATAGGCACTAAAAACGGAACTGCCAACATTGACTGCTCCGGCGATATAACAACAAACATCTCCGGCGATACCTGCTGCTGCATAGGCACTCTTGAACGGGGCGAAAGCAGCATAAAGGTAAACGGCGGCAACAGCAGCATCGTTGTACGCGGCAAGAATATTGCGGGCGTGGGCGCTATAAACGGAAAGAGCGAGACCCTGCTCAATGCAGGTAAAATGAATATACTCTGCGAGGGCGACAACGCTACCTGCGTCGGAGACGCTTTCGGCTCGGGTCTTGTGCGCATATGGGGCTCTCAGGTCACGGCGGTGGCAAAGGCGTCCTACGAAAATCCTATCGGCGTCAAGGATGGCAAGGTATACGTCATGGGCGGAAGCATTGTATCAAGCGATATCGAGCCGCTGGTATGCTTCTCCGAGGACGGCGCTCCTCTGGTACGGACTGAGGTCGACGGAAAGAAGAAATTTACCCGCATGGTACAGGGCGCGCAGCAGTCATATCTTTACACCGCAGAGCCTACGGGCGAGGATAAAATGTTCATTTATCTGCCCGAGGGTACACAAATATAAATTTCCGCCGTATATTATCCGAAATATACGGCGAATTTTTTGAGAGATGGGGTAAACGTTATCATGAAAAAATTTATTGCGTTAATTGCCGCTGCCGCAATGCTGCTGTCGGGCTGCGTAAAGACGTCGGAAAATGAAGTCCAAGTCGGCGAGATGAGAGATATCACCTCCATGGAGCTGGTAAAGGATATGGGTATCGGCTGGAATCTGGGAGATACACTTGACGTATGTCAGGCAGACCGCGACGGCGACGGCAAGGTAAACGAACACGTTGCCGACGGCGAAAAGGTGGACGAGACCCTTTGGGGCAATCCCAAAGCCACCCGCGAGCTTTTTACCGCCCTCAAAGAGGACGGCATAAGCTCCGTGAGAATACCCGTTACATGGCGCGACCATATTGACGACAAGGGCAATATCGACAAGGAATGGCTGGACCGCGTACAGGAAGTCGTGGACTACGCATATTCGCAGGATATGTATGTTATACTGAACGTTCACCACGACGGCGGCGGAGACCCTCAGTTCGGCGCATGGATAATTGACGGCGCTGTCAAGGATAAAGAAGCCACGCTGAAAAAATACAAGAACCTGTGGTCGCAGATAGCGGAGCGCTTCAAAAATTACGGCGACAAGCTGGTGTTTGAGTCCATGAACGAGGTGGGCTTCGACAGTCTCGGCAAAAGTCAGTCGTTTGAAATGCTCAACGAGTTCAACAGCGAGTTTGTCAAGCTTATCCGCGCCGCCGGCGGAAACAACAGCAAGCGTCACCTGCTCATTGCAGGCTACTGGACCGATATTGCCGAAAGCTGTTCTCCCCTGTTCAAAATGCCCGAAGACCCCGAAAACCGCTGTATACTTTCCGTGCATTACTACACTCCGTGGGAGTTCTGCACCACCAATATACAAAACACATGGGGCAGCGCCGCCGAGGTAAAGCAGATGGAAAATCTGTACGGCAAGCTTAAAACCACATTTATCGACAAGGGCGTTCCCGTTATCGTGGGCGAATACGCCGCCAGCGGAAACGACAAGGCAAGCTGTGTATTCTTCATCGAAAAGATGGTCAAGCTCTGCACCGACTACGGCATTGCGCCGTTCTACTGGGACAACGGAGGTCAGGTAGACCGCAATACCTACGAATGGCGCACACCCGAATTTCTTGAAGCCATGAAGCGCGGCTCCTCGGGAGAGGATTACGAGGTCGTAAAAAGGTAATATAGTGTATATGACAAAACTGCGTTCTTCCGAGCGCAGTTTTTTTCGCATATTTTTTCGCGGAAAGGTTGCTATACAGCGGAAAATGTGATAAAATAATAATGTTCGACAAAGGGAACCTCTAATACTAATCTTTGACCAACCTATAGACAAATCCGACAGCTATAATTGCGCCACTCGTCGTCAAGCTTCCTTGCAAGGCGGCAAGCCTTGCTGCGGTCGCTTTCCTAGATTGGCACAATTCTATCTGCCGTTTTTGTCTACAGAACGGTCAAAGATTAGTATAAAAACCTCCTTCACGGCAGATTTTCTATGACTTATATCATCTGCTCGTGTCCCGGTTTTTAGATGTCCCCAAAAATTATTGGAGTTGTATAAAATTGGTCTTTTCCGATCTGATCTTTTTATACCTGTTTCTGCCGCTGTGTATGCTGCTGTATTATATACTGCCATTCCGCGGCTGGCGAAACGGCGTACTTATCATATTTTCGCTGATGTTCTACGCTTTCGGCGAGCCTGTGTGGGTGCTGCTGCTTATCGGCAGCGCTTTGGTAGACTATATCAACGGGCTTTTTATCGAGAAGCACCGCGGGAAGAAAATAGCCGTACTGGGTGTTGTCATGTCGCTGGTGATAAATCTCGGCGTGCTGGCGGTGTTCAAGTACAGCGGCTTTATTATGGAGAATATCAACGCGGTCACGGGGCTTGGTCTGCCCGTGCCGCGGTTTACCCTGCCTATCGGCATATCCTTCTATACCTTCCAGACCATTTCCTACACCGTAGACGTTTACCGCGGCAAAGCCAAGGTACAGCATAACTTTTTCAGCTTCCTGCTGTATGTGTCCCTGTTCTTCCAGCTGGTTGCGGGACCTATCGTGCGCTACACCACCATTGCCGAGGAGATAGACAACCGAAAATTCTCCGTGACGGACATGAGCCGCGGCTTTGAGCGGCTTATAATCGGTCTTGGCAAAAAGGTCATTATCGCAAACTCCGTGGGAAACATAGCCGATACCCTCCTTGGCAGCACCCCCGATTCCGTGCTGGCGGCATGGGCGGGCGTGATAATGTTCTCGCTTCAGATATACTACGATTTCTCGGGCTATTCCGATATGGCTATCGGTCTTGGCATGATGTTCGGCTTCCACTTCGATGAAAACTTCAATTACCCATACATATCCAAGTCCGCCACGGAATTTTGGCGGCGGTGGCATATCTCCCTTGGCAGCTTCTTCCGCGATTATCTTTATATCCCCATGGGCGGCAACCGACGGCATCAGCTGCTCAACCTTGCGGTCGTATGGCTGCTGACGGGTCTGTGGCACGGAGCAAGTTGGAATTATATCCTGTGGGGCATATTCTGGGGCGTGCTGGTCATCATTGAAAAGCTGTTCCTCGGCAAGGTGCTTGACAAGATACCCGTCATAGGTCACATCTATCTTATCTTTGCGGCGGTCATGGGCTGGACGCTGTTCTATTTCGAGGATTTTTCACAGCTGGGAGTATGTCTCGGAGCTATGTTCGGCTCGGGAGATATTGCGCTGTACGACGATATAACCATATCGCTGCTGAAAGGCAGCTGCTTCGTTATCGCGGCGGCGGTCATATTCAGCTGTCCCATATGCAGGATAATATGGCAAAAGACAGACAGCCTTGCGGACAGGTCGGGGACGGCTTATCATTCCGCAAGATTTGTTCAGGCGGCAGTTCTTCTGGGGATACTGATAGTAAGCTCCATTCTTCTTGTAAATCAGAGCTACAATCCGTTCCTTTATTTCAGATATTGATTGGAGAAGCATAATGAAGCGCGGGAAAAAGAATAAAAAGGGAATAATTCGCAGGAATATTTCGGCGGCGGCTTTTTCGGGATTTTTCTGCGGCGTAATAGGTACTGTAGGAGCGGCGCTTATCTTTCTGGAGCGCCCCGTGGAGTCTCTGACGGAGAACCGTATGCTGGAGGAGCGTCCCGAATTTTCGGTCGAGAGCTATCTCAGCGGCGATTTTGCGGCAAAGCTGGATAAATATTACACCGATACTGTCCCCTATCGCGACGAGCTTAACGAAATGGCGGCTGTTCTGGAAAAGGTCAAAGGCTTTGCCGCGCCGAAATTCTACGGCGTGTCGGTGGTAAGCGGAGACAATGAGGACAGCGGCGGTGAAATCACCGAATATACCGCCCCCACGGAATATAACGTTATAACGCCCGAAACACAGCCAGCGGTGACAACCGCTCCGCCGCAGGAGGTACAGACGGCGCTCCCATCGACTGAGACGTCTCCCGCGCCCGCTTTGTCGGAGGAGCAGGAGGTATCGGACGTATCCGAGTTCCTCAACAACGGCATACTGGTGGACGGCGTCGATATGTACGGCAAAAAGGCAGGCGTTATGCTTTTCGGCGGCAATAAGACCCAAGGCACGCGGTATGCAAATCTCATAAGCGAATACAAGCGTCAGCTTGGGGACGGGGTCAATGTATACAATATGGTAGTGCCCACCTCGGCGGAATTTTATCTCCCCACAAGATATGCAAAATACTCCAACTCCGAAAAGGAGGCTATCGATCATATCTACTCCAATCTCTCCAACGGCGTTATCCCTGTGGACGCTTACTCCGTTCTGGAGCAGCACAAGGACGAGTACATATACTTCCGCACCGACCACCATTGGACAGACCTTGGCGCATATTACGCATACACGGCGTTCTGCGATGTGCTGGGTCAGACTCCCCCCGCCCTTGAGGATTATACCGTCAAGACCAAGCCCGAGCCTTACGTTGGCTCGCTGTTCGGCTACACCAACGATATAACGCTGAAAAACAATCCCGATACATTCACATACTACATGACAAAGTCCGCGTATACCGCGGAGGGCTTCTACTATGACACGCTGAAGTCGGCAGGTCCCACGGCGGTATATCACGAATATGCGTCAGGCTCGGCAATGTACGGCACGTTCCTCGGCAGCGACAGTATGCACATCAAGATAAAGACCAACGCGGGCACGGGACGTAAGATAGTCATGTTCAAGGAGTCCTACGGCAACGCCTTTGCGCCTTATCTTATCGACAGCTTTGACGAGATATACATTATTGATATACGCTACTTCGGCAAAAACGCCCTGCAATATATCAAGGACGTAGGCGCAACGGACGTACTGTTCATCAACAATGCATTTGCGGCGAACACGTCCTCACTTATCGGCGGTATCGAGCGTATGCTCCTTTCGCCCAAGGGCACTATTACGGAGCCGCCCCCGACGGAATCCACCACCGCAGAGGAAAGCCTGTCGGAGAGCAGCACCCTGCCGAACAGCAGCACCCAACCGAACAGCGGCACTAAAAAGACCGAAAAAAATACCGTCCCCACCACGGAGACGGACAGCAGCAAAACGCATGTCAGCGGCACTTCCGCCGCTCTGCCGAAGCAGGAGGAAACTCCCGTTACTGCGGTGACGGCTGAAAAGTCAGACACACAGGCGGCAGCGAAAAAAGAACAGTAAAATTGGGCGCACATTGTGCGCCCTACTTTTTCACTAATACGGTCATTCCGCCGCTGCCGCTTTTTTGCGCTTCGGTGACGGCGTAACGCTGAGCAGTATCTCATTGTCGGATACATAGCTTGAATTTATATCCACCGTGTATTTCATGTACAGCTTGCCGCCGTCCT
>JBJEQM010000382.1:0-4424 GCA_051881755.1 Oscillospiraceae bacterium | reverse complement strand
CTTTTCGAGGAGGTTGGAGATAACGTTGAGCTTGTCAGCAACCTTTGCGCCGCCGAGGATAGCAACGAAAGGACGAACGGGAGTCTCAACTGCGTTTCCGAGATACTGTATCTCCTTCTGCATGAGGTAACCAACTGCTGTTTCCTTAACAAACTTTGTAACGCCTGCTGTGGAAGCGTGAGCACGGTGAGCGGAGCCGAAAGCGTCCATTACGAATACTTCGCCGTCAACGAGGTCGGCAAGCTCCTTGGAGAGGTTCTCGCCGTTCTTGGTCTCGTCAGCGCCTCTGAAACGTGTATTTTCCAAAACAACGATATCGCCGTCGTTCATCTCGGCAACAGCCTTCTTAGCGTTGTCGCCTACAACTGTATCGTCCTTAGCGAAAGCAACCTTTGTGCCGGGGAGGAACTCAGCAAGTCTTGCAGCAGCGGGAGCGAGGGAGAACTTGTCCTCGGGGCCGTTCTTGGGCTTGCCCAGATGAGAGCAAAGAACGATCCTGCCGCCGTCGGCAACCAGCTTCTTGATAGTGGGGAGAGCAGCTGTGATTCTGTTATCGTTAGTGATCTTGCCGTCCTTAAGAGGAACGTTGAAGTCAACTCTTACCAGAACCTTTTTACCCTTTACGTTAATGTCGTCAACAGTAACTTTGTTTAAACCTGCCATTGGAATGACATCCTTTCATAATATAATATTGATAGCGGGTGTGTACACCCTTCCTCTACTATTTTATACTATTTTATAAAATTTAGCAAGGGGTTATGGAAATTTTTTTGCCCAAAACAGAAAATTTTACATATTGCCGTCCATATTTTTACAGTAAATCGTGTAAAATAATATTTCCGAAAAAAATTTGAAAAAACACTTGACAAATAAAAAATTTGTGGTATACTTTATTACATAAAAGCTTTAAAGCTTAAAATCTTAAAAGCTTAGAAGCGGTAAAGTGAAATTCTGGAGGTATATATTATGGTAATCGTACTTAAAAGCGGAGCTGCGGAGAGCAGCGTAAAAAATCTCATCGAAAACATCAAGTCCAAGGGTCTGAACGTAAACATCAGCGAGGGCAGTGAGCATACTATCATCGGTCTTATCGGCGATACATCGAGAATTGCCCCCGAGGACTTACAGTCTATCGACATCGTTGACACGGTAAAGCGTATTTCCGAGCCCTACAAAAAGGCTAACAGAAAGATGCACCCCGAAGATTCCCTCATTGACGTTTCCGGCAAGCAGGTAGGTCAGGGACGCTTCCACGTTATCGCAGGTCCCTGCTCCGTTGAGACGGAAGAGCAGATAATCGAGGTAGCGCAGGACGTTAAGAAGAGCGGCGCGACAATGCTCCGCGGCGGCGCATTCAAGCCCAGAACGTCACCCTACGCTTTCCAGGGTCTCCACGGCGAGGGTATCAGACTTCTCCTTGAAGCCAAGAAAGAAACGGGTCTGCCCATCGTTACCGAGATAATGAACATCAAGGATCTTGACCTTTTTGCAGAAGTAGACCTTATTCAGGTAGGCGCACGCAATATGCAGAATTTCGACCTGCTCAAAGAGCTTGGTCACTGCAATCAGCCTATCCTCCTGAAGCGCGGTCTTGCAAATACTATCGAGGAATGGCTCATGTCCGCCGAGTACATCATGGCAGGCGGCAACAACCGAGTTATCCTCTGCGAGAGAGGTATCCGCACATTTGAGACAGCCACAAGAAACACGCTTGATCTTGGCGCTGTACCCGTGCTTAAGGAAAAGACCCACCTCCCCGTTATCATCGACCCTTCTCACGCAACGGGCAGAAGCTCACTGGTAGCTCCTCTTGCAAAGGCGGCTGTAGCAGTCGGCGCGGACGGCATCATGGTCGAGGTACACAACAATCCCGCAAAGGCGCTCTGCGACGGCGCACAGTCTCTCAACCCCGCACAGTTTGACGAGCTTATGCAGGACATCAAGCGCAGGGTAGATTTTGAGAGCAAGATATTAGGCTAAAATCATTCCATATTATATTGAAAGCCGTCTCCGTGAAAGTTATTCGGAGACGGCTTTTATTATTCGGTATAAAACGTATTGCAGCCCGCCGTAAATCCGCCGTAGACCTTCTGTCCGTCGGAATTTATCTTGTAAGCGCGCGCCACAAGAGTGTAGGGCTTATCCTGTTTAAGATAGAACACCGCCGAGGACTTCCCCGTTATCCGCTTGAAAAGCTTGAAGCCGCTGTCGGTGAGGTCGTAGTAGTCATATGTGCTGTAATCGTCCATAAGCGGCTCATAGTATGGGTCGCTGAGATAGTATATCTCGTAGTTTGTGTAGCCCGTCTGAGTGGCTTTCAGCTCCACCTTTACGCTTTGACCTATATCCGTAAGGGTCATTTTGGGCGCACGGGCAATAGTGGAGGTCTCCACTATCTCACGGTCTATCTCGCTTCCCACCGCGTCAAAGTAGCGTATCATAAACTGATACTTCGTACTTGGCGATAGCTTGCTGACAGTATCGCTCGTTTGCAGGTAGTAGTCTATCATCATGTAGCTTTTTATGGCGCTGTACTTTTTCTTGGTGGGGTTATATTTATACAGCCGCACCGTTTCCGCGCCCTCTATCCTGTTCCAATGGAGGGTTATGCTGTCTGAGCCGCGGTGCGTGACGGACAGGCACGGCTCGGAATAATTCTGCTGCTCCTCCAGCCATTGGCTGAATGGTACCTCGTCCGCGCCCGACGGAACAGCCTCGGGCACCTCTATCTTTTCGTATGAGCCGTCGCTCCTGATTATGACGGTGTACGCTCCCGCGTCAGCCGCAAGCAGCGATACAGCCATAATTGCGGCGGTAACCGCTGATATTATCTTTTTTATCATATAATGCACTTCTTTCAAAATATGCTTATTTATATTATACCATATCTGCCGCAAAAAATATTAACATATTGTAAACAGGCATAAAAAATCCCCCGTACATTATGTACAGGGGAAAATGATGAGGTGTGAACAGGTTATTGCTAATACGTACTTTGCACCTCGGTATAATTATACCAAAAGAGCACGTCCGTATCAAGCAGTAAATTATGGTATTACTTGTGATTTTCCAGCGAAGCGCGGATAAAGTCCGCGAACAGCTTCTGTGGCTTGTTGGGACGGGACTTGAACTCGGGGTGGAACTGCACGCCCACGAACCACGGGTGATCCTTGACCTCCACAATCTCCACAAGGCGCTCATCGGGAGACTGCCCTGCAATTACAAGTCCTGCCTCCTGCAATCTGGTGCGGAATGCGTTGTTGAACTCCCAGCGGTGACGGTGACGCTCATAGATAAGCGGCTCGCCGTAAACTTTCGCGCTTGTTGTACCCTCCGTCAGCTTGCAGGGGTAAAGTCCCAAACGCATTGTGCCGCCCTTTTCGGTGACGTTCTTCTGATCCTCCATTATATCTATAACGGGATAAGGTGTGCTGCCGAACTCGGTGGAGTTTGCCCCCGTCAGACCCAGTACATTACGCGCATACTCAATGACCGCCATCTGCATACCGAGACAGATACCGAACAGCGGCACTTTATTCTCACGGGCATAGCGTATGGATTCTATCATGCCCTCGATACCGCGGTCGCCGAAGCCGCCGGGAACGATGATACCGTCGCAGCCCGACAGCTGCTCCGCCGCATTATCCGCGGTTATCTCCTCGGAGTTTATCCACTTTATATCGACGTTTGCATCATTGACGATACCGCCGTGACGGAGCGCCTCCGCAACGGAAAGATACGCGTCATGCAGCACAACATATTTTCCCACAAGACCGATAGTAACATTTTTAGTGGCGTTCTTGGCGCGGTCAACCATTTCCGTCCATTCCGCCAGGTCGGGCTGCCTGTCCTCAATGCCGAGGTGGTGGCAGACGGAGCTTGCCAGACCCTCCTTTTCCAGCCAGAGGGGCACTTCATACAGCGAGGGCGCCGTTAAATTCTGTATAACGTCGTCGGGACGGACGTTGCAGAAAAGTGCTATCTTGCGGCGCATTTCCTCGGGTATCTCCTTTTCGCTGCGGCACACTATTATATTGGGCTGTATGCCGATAGAAAGCAGCTCCTTGGTTGAGTGCTGGGTAGGCTTGGATTTCAGCTCCTCCGAGCCTGTAATATACGGTACAAGGGTAACGTGGATATAAACGGCATTTTCCCGTCCTACCTCCGTCACCACCTGACGGATAGCCTCCAGAAAGGGTGTGGATTCAATATCGCCCACGGTGCCGCCTATCTCGGTGATAACGATGTCGGTGTCCTTTTCTTTTCCTACGCGGTAAACACGTTCCTTAATTTCGTTTGTAATATGCGGTATGACCTGCACCGTGCCGCCGAGATAGTCGCCGCGGCGCTCCTTGTTGAGCACCGTCCAGTATATTTTGCCCGTGGTGACATTGGAATTTACCGAAAGATTTTCGTCGATAAAG
>JBJEQM010000381.1:0-4424 GCA_051881755.1 Oscillospiraceae bacterium | reverse complement strand
GTAACAAGCAGCCTGCTGCCGCGGGATACCATGTCCTCGATAATGGATACCGCAAGGGCAGCGCCCTCTACGGGGTCTGTGCCCGAGCCAAGCTCGTCCATGAGGATAAGGGTCTTGTCGTCCGCCTGCTCCAGTATACGCACAACATTTCCCATGTGGGACGAGAATGTGGACAGGCTCTGCTCGATGCTCTGCATATCGCCGATGTCCACCAATATCCTGTCAAAGACGGAGACCGAGCTGCCGTCAGCGGCGGGAATCATAAGTCCGCACATAGCCATAGCCGTCAGCAGACCCGTGGTTTTCAGTATGACCGTCTTACCGCCCGTGTTTGGACCCGTTACGATAAGCGCGCTGTAATCCTCACCCAGCGAAATATCCACAGGCACGACTTTAGCCTTGTCGATAAGGGGGTGACGCGCCTTTTTCAGCTTAATAACGCCGTTGTCCGTCAGTTCGGGTATGCAGCCGCGCATTTTCGCGCCCAGGTTGGATTTTGCAAAGTACAGATTAAGCTCCGCGCAGGTGGTATAATCCGCCGTGACAAAGTCGGCAACTGCGGCACAATCTGCGGACAGCTCCGCGATAATGCGCTCTATCTCCTCCTGCTCCTTGCCCTCCAGTACCTTTATATCGTTGTTCGCCTCGACTACGGATATAGGCTCGATAAAGTAAGTTGAGCCCGACGCGGAAGCCGCGTGTACAAGTCCCGGGACATTGCCCTTGAAGTCCGCCTTTACGGGGAGAACGTATCTGCCGTCACGCATTGTAACAATATTTTCCTGCAAGGACTTCTGTACCTCCGCAGAGCGCACAAGCTTGTCAAGGCTCTCTCTGATACGCACGCCTGCCTGCGCTATCTTGCGGCGTATGTCCGCCAGTTCGCGGCTTGCCATGTCCGATATTTCGTCCTCGGATATAATGGCGTTTTTTATCTTATCCTCCAGATATTTGTTGGGCGATAATGATACAAAAAGATAGCCGAGAGAGTTTTCCTCCTCCTCGGTAGTTTTGTACCATTCGGACAGCATCCTTACCTGATAGAGCATCTGCGCAATATCCAACAGCTCCCGCAGGGACAGGCTCGCGCCCGACTTTGTCCTGTGGAGCGCTCCCCTTACGTCCTTGAACGCCGTAAACGCGGGAGTGCCGTACTTTACGGACAGCTCAAATGCGTCGGAGGTCTTTTTCATCTCCGACTTTACCGTGTATATATCGGAAACGGGCTCAAGCTCCAGAGCCATTTTTTTGGTCTGCTCGTTGGAAGCCTCCGCCGAGAGCATTTCCAAAATTTTATGTAATTCAAGTGATTTATAATAGTTATTCATTATGATCGCCTTTCTGTGCCGTTATCATTCAATTGCATGATAATAATCGAGAGTTTTCAGAGGGAACGACAGCTTGTATACGATATATCTTTCGGTGATAAGGCTTATCTTGCTCTGCGCCTTTGGGGACAGTCTGAAATTGAACAGCTTCTCAAAATCGGCAAGACAAATATGCTGCAGAGCGCAAAATTCTCCGTTGGTAATTTGTATATTGAAGTAGCTTTCCTCACAGCCGTTTTCCGCGAAATGATCCTCGCAGAGAACGTACCCCTTATCAAGCAGGAAATACATCGTCTCCGCCGTATAGCTGAAGCACTCGCGGCAGCCCAGAAGCTGCGGAGCAAAGCCGCTCTCCGAGCAGAAGCGCAGCTCGAACACGCTTTTGATAAACTCGCAGCTGCGCTTATCGGTCTCCAGCATATAGAATGAGTTCAGCACAAGCCTCATTATATTTTTCTCGCGGCTGTAATTCTGCGTAAGCACCGCCTTGCGCGCCACCTCGCCCATATAACACGCCAGCGCCATTTTTTTCAAATCAAGGCGCAGGTCGTAAAAATCGTGGATAAGCTCGCTGCTTTCAAGATAAAACCTGTCCTTCCGCTCGTTGAGACAAAGCCGCGAATACGCAAAAAGCTGGGTAGCGGCCTGATTTCTGCCCGTAAATTTATTGGCACCTCTTACGGATATTTCCAGCGTACCGTACTCAACGGTAAGCGCACTGACATATTTATCATGCTCGCCCACGCTGCGTTCCGATATTATCAGACCCTCTACCGTTATCAAGCTCCAGTTCTCCTTTTATTCCCGAATAGTTTTTTGTCAATATTCCTTTATATTCCAAATAGTCGCTGACGCGGCCGCTTGATTCAAACCTGTTCCACTTGCTTTCGGTATTTTCTTCTATCATATCAAAGCCTCCGTTGAAAAGCAATACCGTACAAATACACCATGCATTGCTCTTGACTTTAATATAATTATGCCCTGCCGAAAATCAGTTATTAGTGGAATTATTTGATAAACCGAAGCTGCGGATAAGCATATCCTTATTCCGCCAGTCCTCCTTGACCTTGACCCAGCATTTCAGATTTACCTTTATCTCAAAGAAGCTTTCAAGATCCTCACGCGCAAGAGCGCCTATTTTTTTCAGCATGGAGCCGCCTTTGCCGATGACCATGCCCTTGTGAGACTCCCTTTCGCAGTATATTACCGCGGAAATATCCAGTATATCCTCGCCGCTGCGGTCGGTGCGCTCCGACATGGACTCCACCGTGACGGCTATGCCGTGAGGCACCTCGTCGTGCATGAGCACAAGTATTTTTTCCCGTATCATCTCCGCCGCCAGCACGCGCTCGGGCTGGTCTGTAAAGGAGTCGTCGGGGAAATAATGAGGACCCTCGACGGCGTATTTGCGTATCTCCTCCCACACAAGGTCTATGCCGTCATTTTCGGTGACGCTTATGGGGATAATGGCGTCAAAGTCGTACAGAGCCGAAAACTCCGCTATCTTCACCGCAATGCGCTCCTTATCCTTGATAAGGTCTATCTTGTTGATAACGAGGATAACGTTATCCTTTTTGCCGAAGCGCGAGATTATCTTTTTCTCGATATCGTTAATATTTTTCTCCGCGTCAACTACCATTATGATAAGGTCAACGTCGGTGACGGTGTCCTTTACAGTCTTGTTCATGCACTCGCCAAGCTTGTTCTTGGCTTTCTGCACACCGGGAGTATCCATGAAAACATACTGAGTCTCACCCTCTGTAACGATACCCGTTATGCGGGTGCGCGTTGTCTGGGGCTTGGAGCTTATCATGGCTATCTTCTCACCCACAAGCACATTGAGCAGGGAAGATTTTCCAACGTTAGCACGTCCAACGATTGTTACAAATTCGATTTTTGTGTCCATATCATTTTCCTTTAAATACAAATATAAACGAGCCTGCCGCCAGCGCCGCCGCAAACAGTATTGACAGCGGATAAGTCAGCAGGAACTCTCCTATCTTCTTGAATACGGCGGTATCCCAAAAGAGAAATACAGCCACCGCAGCGGCAAACATCGCCGCGATAAGTACCGCGCCCGCAGCAGCGTCCTTGGCTATCGCCGCAAGCTTTCTGCGCTCGCCGTCGGTCTCAAGGTCAACGGCGGCTTCAACGGCGGTATTGACCGCTTCAAGCGCCATGACCGACGAAAAAGTCACCATCAGCAGCGCATACTCCGTCCTGCCGAAATCGTAGAAAAACGATATCAGCAGCACCCAAACCGCAGCGGCGATATGAAACCGAAAATTGCGCTGCGTTTTTATATTGTACACTATTCCACGCGCCGCATACACGAAGCCGCGGAAAAATTTTTTTATATTTTCGTACATTTTAATTTGTAAATGTAGCGTCTCGGGAAACTCCCAGAGACTCCAGTATCAGCTCTTCCTTTTCGTGCATTTTGGCAGCGTCCAGAGCGGAGGTCTCGTGGTCGTAGCCCAGCAGATGCAGCATGGAATGTACCGTCAGGAAGCCCACTTCCCTTTCAAGGGAGTGACCGTAAATATGCGCCTGCTTGACCGCCGTCTCCATGGATATAACAACGTCGCCCAGCAAATATGCGCCCGTCTCGTTGTTTACATCATATACCCCGTTTTCGCCCAAAGGAAAGGACAACACGTCCGTGGACTTGTCCTTATCGCGGTAAATGCGGTTGAGCCTGCGTATCTCCGCGTTATCCACGAAAGAAACGCTTACCTCCGCGTCATTCTCGAATTTTTCCGTCAGCAGCACCGCCTGACAGCACTTTCTTATAAGCAGACGAAGCCCCACGGGTATTTTTACCGCACGCTGATTGTTCCTTATCATTACCTTTAACTTTGCCATAATCCTATCTCTTCCTTTCATCGTTTGCCTTTTCATATGCCTTTATAATATCTTGTACCAGCTTGTGTCGTACAACGTCACGCTCGGAAAATCGCGTTATGGATATATCCTCCACGTTTTTCAGCACGTGCATCGCGTCTATCAGACCCGACTTTCTGCTGTCGGGCAGGTCTATCTGTGTAATATCGCCGGTAATTACCATCTTGCTGTTGAAGCCCAGACGGGTCAGGA
>JBJEQM010000380.1:0-4479 GCA_051881755.1 Oscillospiraceae bacterium | reverse complement strand
TGAGGTGGATACCATGCTCAATAGATATCCAAAAATAAGAAATTTGATAATAAAATAACAAATTTTTATTAGTGGATATATTAAAATATTATTAATTGAAATTGTATGATTTATTTAGCTGTAAATATTATACATTTTATTAAAAATTATAATATTTTTTAAGATATATACATATTATATTCGAAATTAATATGTATAATTACATACAATATGTCGAAGAACAATGAATTATGTCGGCATACAAATCATGTACGGAGGTAAAATATGTTTGAAAATAATCCATTGATAGCCTTTTTGCTGAAGCTCTGGAACGGTTTTGTCAGCTATTTGCCGACGCTGCTTATCGCCCTGATAGTTTTTGCGGTCGGCTGTATACTTAACTCGGTCATAATGAAGCTTATGGGCAAGGGGCTTGAAAAAAGCCGTCTTGACAAGACCATACATAAATTCCTCAATTCCCTTGTGAAGATAGCCATGATGGCGTTTATTCTCATAATCGTGCTTACAGTCCTCGGTATACCGATGGATTCGATAATCGCCGTTGTATCGTCCGCAGGCATTGCGGTAGGTCTTGCTATGCAGAGCAGCCTTGCCAATGTAGCGGGCGGATTTATGGTGCTTATCGGCAGGACATTCAAGGTCGGCGACTATGTGGAGATAGGCGGCAAGGAGGGTACCGTTGACGAAATATCCATACTTTCCACCAAGATAATTACGCCCGACAACAAGGACATTTATATTCCCAACGGTACTGTTGTTAACTCGGTGGTCACAAACTTTTCCGCAGAAAAGTCCAGACGTATCGATCAGATATACGGCATATCCTACGATAACGATGTGAGAAAGGCAATTAAGGTCATTGAGGACGTTGTTGCGGCGAACGAAATGATACACAAGGATCCAGCCCCCTTTGTCCGTCTTATTGAATGTGCAGGCAGCTCGCTGAATATTGTGGTGAGGGTCTGGACAGACAGCGCCGACTACTGGACGGTTTATTTTGACCTGCTTGAAAATATCAAGGAGGCATTCGACAAAAACGATATCGTTATTCCTTACAATCAGCTTGATGTTCATGTTGTGGACAATAAATAATATACATTAAAAAAGGACTTTTGCTCAGTCGGGCAAAAGTCCTTTTTATTATGAAATACTGTTGAGAAGTGCCGCCATATCGTAAAGACCGGGCTTCTGAGCGGCAAGAAATACCGCTGCATTAACGGAGCCAACCGCAAAAACTTCCTTTGAAGAGGCTGAGTGTGAGAGTGTGATGACCTCGTCACGGCCGGCGAAAATAACGTCGTGCTCGCCGACGATGGTGCCGCCTCTTACGGAGTGGATACCTATCTCGTTCTTATCCCTCTTTTTTCGCTGGGAGTGTCTGTCGTAAACATACTGACAGCGGTTGTCGAGGACTTCGTTTACAGAGTTGGCTATCATGATAGCCGTTCCGCTGGGAGCGTCTATCTTCTGATTGTGGTGCTTTTCCAGTATCTCCACATCAAACTGGTCTCCCAGTACCTCCGCCGCCGTTTTTGCAAGCTTAATAAGGAGGTTGATTCCAAGGGACATATTGAATGTGAAGAATACGGGTATCTGCTCCGCCGCCTTCTTTATCTTGGCGATCTGCTCGTCGGAATAGCCTGTTGTTGCAATTACAACAGCCGTGCCCGTGGAAAGGCAGTATTCAAGCAGTCCGTCAAGTACGGACGGGTGGGAAAAATCAATGATAACATCGGGCTTTTCCGTCAGCTCGGAAAATTTGACGTATATGGGGAAGTCCGAGTATTTTTCCGTTACAAGGTCGATACCTGCAATGACCTTACAATCGGTGCGCGCGGAGATAATAGAGTTGATTACTCTGCCCATTTTTCCGCTTGCGCCGCTTATAACAACTGAAACCATTTTTTACAGTCCTTTCGCTTTTTTACTTGATAAGACCTGCATTCTTCAAGGACGCGGTAAGAGCGTCTATCTTGGACTGCTCCATCTTTACAAGGGGAAGTCTGCATTCGCCCGACTTCATGCCGAGAATGTTCATTGCCTCCTTGACGGGAATGGGGTTAACGTCGATAAAGAGGTTGTTTGCAAGGTCAAGATACTTCAGCTGAAGAGCGGCGGCACTTGCAAAGTCGTTGTCAAGACAATACTGTGCTATCTGATGGGTCTCGCGGGGGAGAACGTTGGAAAGTACGCTGATAACGCCCTTGCCGCCAAGAGACATGATAGGCACGATCTGGTCGTCGTTGCCGCTGTATACGTCAAGGTCGTCTCCGCACTTTTCGATTATCTTGGCGATAGCGGAGATATTGCCGCTTGCTTCCTTTACAGCAACGATATTCTTGTGCTTTGCAAGAACAGAGTATGTATCAAGGGTGATATTTACGCCTGTTCTGGAGGGTACATTGTAAAGTATGATAGGGATATTCACGCTGTCGGCGATAGCGGTGAAATGTGCGATAAGTCCGCGCTGGGAGGTCTTGTTGTAATACGGTGTAACAACGAGAAGCGCGTCAGCGCCCAGTCTTTCTGCTTCCTTGGAGAGGTCTACGGCGTACTTTGTATCGTTGCTGCCTGTGCCTGCAATAACGGGTACTCTCTTGTTGACCTTTTCGATGCAGTAGCGTATACATTCAACGTGCTCTTCATCGGTCATGGTAGCGGATTCGCCTGTGGTGCCGCAGATAATGATAGCGTCGGTGCCGTTTGCTATCTGGTACTCGATATTTTCGCCGAGACCCTCAAAATCAATTGAGCCGTCGGGAAACATAGGAGTGACGATAGCAACGCCTGCGCCTGTAAAAACTGTATTCTTCATAATGGCAATTTTCCCTGTTGGGGAAAATATCCTCCTTTCATATTGGGTGAGGTATATTAGAATTTTTCTTTATCAAGAGTGTAAGTCAGCCAGCCGTCCGAGGTCTCGCCGCCGAGCTTTTCATAAAAGCCTATGGCATTTTTGTTCCAGTCAAGACATTTCCATTCAAGGCGGGCGCAGTCCTTTCCTTTGGCGATATTCTTGGCTGTATCAAACAGTATACCGCCGATACCGTGACGGCGCATTTCCTCGTCGATGTAAACGTCCTCGATATACATTACGCGCTTGCCCGAAAATGTGGCTATCTTGAAAAAATAGTATAACATCATGCCGACGGGTTTTTCGTCAGCCTCGGCTATGAGCGCTCCCAGACCGTTTGGCTCGTTCATAAGCTCAATAAGTCCGTCGGGGGTCAGCTTGCAGCTTTCGGAAAGATGTTCAAACTCGGCTAACTTTTTTATATAGCTGATTATAATGTCAGCGTCTTTATCCTCCGCTTTTCTGACAGAAATATTCATTAGTCAAAATATCCCTTTGCAGCAAGAAGCTCGGCAAGAAGTACGCCGCCGCCTGCAGCGCCGCGGAGTGTATTGTGTGAGAGACATACGAACTTGTAGTCGTACTGTGTATCCTCGCGGAGACGGCCGATAGATACAGCCATACCGTTTTCAAGGTTTCTGTCAAGCTTTGCCTGAGGACGGTTATCCTCTTCAAAATAGTGGAGGAACTGCTTGGGAGCGGAGGGAAGCTCCAGCTCCTGAGGAACGCCCTTGAATTCCTTCCAAGCCTTTATCATCTGCTCCTTTGTGGGCTTCTTTTCAAAGGATACAAATACTGCGGCAGTATGACCGTCGGAAACGGGAACACGGAGACACTGAGCCGTGATAGCGGGAGATGTTGCGTCAACTATCTTGTTGCCCTCAATGTGACCCCAAATCTTCAGAGGCTCCTGCTCGGACTTTTCTTCCTCGCCGCCGATGTAGGGGATAACGTTGTCAACGATCTCGGGCATTGTTTCAAATGTCTTGCCGGCACCGCTGATAGCCTGATATGTGCAGACGAGAGCCTTTGTTACGCCAAACTCTTTCATAAGAGGGTGGAAAGCGGGAACGTAGCTCTGGAGGGAGCAGTTGGACTTAACAGCGATAAAGCCGCGCTTTGTGCCGAGACGCTCTCTCTGTGCCTTGATTATCTCAATGTGGTCTGCGTTTATCTCGGGGACTACCATGGGAACGTCGGGTGTGTGTCTGTTGGCGGAGTTGTTGGATACAACGGGACATTCTGCCTTTGCGTATCTTTCTTCAAGAGCCTTGATCTCGTCCTTCTTCATGTCAACTGCGCAGAAAACGAAATCTACCATGCCTGCGATCTTCTCAACGTCGGCAGTTGCGTCCAAAACGATAATATCCTTCATTTTCTCGGGGATAGGGGAGGTCATGGCCCACTTTGCGCCTACAGCGTCCTCATATCTTTTGCCTGCGCTTCTGGGCGATGCTGCAAGTGCAACAACGTTGAACCATGGGTGATTTTCCAGCAGCGTTGCAAATCTCTGACCAACCATTCCCGTTGCGCCGATAATGCCTACATTATACTTCTTCATAATAAAATAACTCCTTTAAATAAAAATTTACATAAAAATAAAAAAATCGGTTGCAAACCGATTC
>JBJEQM010000379.1:0-4505 GCA_051881755.1 Oscillospiraceae bacterium | reverse complement strand
TATGCAAGCAGATGTGCGGCAAAGGCGACAGCCGTTAATTGTTCGGTGTTGCCTTAGTATTAATATAATGTAAATATTCTTAAATTTGCTGACGTGCCGAAAAAACAGGAGGTCGGCGAGAATATCACCGAAAAAATAAGGCAATATAATAACATTGTTATTCTACGCAAAATACAGTATTATCATACATACAAAACAAGCTGCCGCCCATGAACGCGTCACGGACGGCAGCTTTTATGAGGGAATCAAGATATCAAGAATATTTGTGCTTGTTTCTGAGATTTTTCTGCCACTTTATGTTAAGGCTGTGATTTTTGCGCATTTTATTGTAGCAGATAAGCATATCGTTAAGCATTATAAGTATAAGGACGATACTCAGCAGAGACGACGATCTCTCGGGATAAGTCGCTGTTTTCAGCAGGATATCCATAAAGCACTTATCCATGAATATTGTGATAACCAGCGCAAAGCCTATGCTCGTGGGCACGGAGGTATATTTTGTGATATGTAAGGGTATCCATGTATAATTCCAGTATTCTATACCGCATATCTTTTCCATGGCGGTGCCCAGAATTATCTCGCACACGCTGACAATTACCGCCGCGCACAGGAAATACGCTATCTTTCCCGCCAACGGAGACAGCTTCAGCGGTATGCGGAAAAACATCATCTCGTCGGGCGTACCGAAAAGGGCGTACATTCCCACCACCAGCAGACCGTATCCGAACAGGAACGGCAGATTCATGTTTCTGTTATCGATATACCCCTTTGTCACCGCCAGCCATGCGTTTTCCAACAGATAGCCCATAAGCGAAATTATGGCGATAACAATGCCTAAATATGCTGTATAATCGTATATTTCCATATATTGATCTTCCTTTCTGTAGGATCTTCACTATATGAAATATACACCATGAAAATAAACTGAAAATAAACTATTCGGGCAGCTCCACCGTAAAGGCGGTCAGACCGTTTTCGCTCTTTACGCTTACCGTGCCGCCGTGAAGCTCCACCGCCCTTTTTACCAGCGCAAGACCTATGCCGTTGCCCTCGGTGGCGCGGGATGGGTCAGCCTGATAAAACTTATTGAATATGCGCTGCAGGTCCTCGGGCGGAATACACTTTCCCCCGTTGGATATGCGCACTCTCGTTACATTGTCCGCCTGCTCCGCAAAAATATCCACGGTACTGTTTTCGGGCGAGAATTTTACGGCGTTGTCGATGAGGTTTATCCATACTTGCTTTAAAAGCTCCTCGTCGGCGGTAATATTATACTCCCCGAAGTCAAGGTCGAAGTCGATATTTTTGCCCGTCCATTTTTTCTCCAGCAGCAATATGCAGGTGCGGAGCTGCTCGGAAAGATTATATTCCGTCATATTGGCAAGGATAGTGCGGTTTTCCACATTGGTGAGGTTAAGCACGTTAGTTGCCATTTCCGCCAGACGCAGTGACTCCTCCTCGATAATGTCAAGATACTCCCTGCGCTGCTTATCCGTAAGGTCGTCCTTTTTCAGCAGCTTGGCAAAGCCTGCTATGGACACGATGGGGGTCTTGAACTCGTGGGAAAAATTATTGATAAACTCGCTGCGAAGCGTCTCGGACTTATCCAGCTCCTCCGCCATTATATTAAAGCTTTCCGCAAATTCCAGAAGCGCGGGATATGTTTTTATAAATCTGTTTATCTTGATACGGGTCTTATAATCCCCCGCCGCAAGACGGTTCATCATATTTATCAGCGAATTGACGGGGCTCGTGACAAATTTGCTGAGAAAATAGGATATGAGCACGCCCACCGCAAAATTCAGTACCGTTACAAAAATAAGCGCCGCGGTGGGCGATATGACATCATAGTCCTGTCCCGAGATTGAGCCGCTGCGCAGAAGTACATATAAAACGCCGCATACAACAAGCAGCGTGATTATCATATAGCAGCTTACTATGAGCGAGAACAGTATGGACAGGCTCAGACGCTGCTTATATTCCTTTATTTTTCGCATTTTACTGCCGCTTCCCCTATGGGAAAGCTGCGCTCCTTTCACATATTATACTTGGCTCCATTGCAATAAGGGCAGTATATCAGACCTTTTTTACCGCCTTATATCCCAGACCGCGGACGGAGACTATCTCAAACTCGTCCCAATCCTCGAAGCGCTTGCGCAGTCGGTTGATATGCACCGTCACCGTTTCCCAGCCCGTTTCGCTGTCGGCACCCCATATCTCGTCCATAAGCTGTATGCGCGTAAATATTTTTTCGGGGTAAGAAAGCAGCTTGTAAAGCAGCATAAATTCCTTTTGGGGCAGAGTATGCAGCTCGCCGTTCCTGCTGACGGTCATAGAGTCGTAATCCAACACCACGTCGCCTACGGTTATCCTGCGCTCGCTGACTATCTGTGCGCGGCGGAGCAGCGCTTTTATGCGAAGCAGAAGCTCCTCCTCGTCCACGGGCTTGGTTATATAGTCGTCCGTACCTGCAAGGAAGCCCATCTTTTTGTCGGCAGGCAGCTGCTTGGCGGAGACCATCAATATGGGCAGCTCATTCCCCGATTCGCGCAGAGTACGGGTAAATTCGCAGCCGTCCATCTCGGGCATCATAACGTCAAGGATAGCAAGGTCGATATGCTCCCTGTCCATTACCTCCAGCGCCTCTTTGCCGTTGGCGGCGGTGAAAACCGTATAATTTGCATTTTCCAGCAGTGACCTCATTAATATGCGGGTATGCTTATCATCGTCCACTACTAAAATATTGAACATTGTATCCCTTTCCTTTATTTAACGGGCTGCTGTCTCAGCTTGTAGTCCTTGTCCGCGTCAATGATCTCGATCATATATCCCGCAATAACGGGGTCAAGCTGTGTGCCGCTGACGCGCTGTATTTCCGCGCGCACCTTTTCCTGCGGCATTATCTGACGGTAGCTTCGGTTGGAGGTCATGGCATCATATGTATCAGCCACGGCAATAATTCGGGCGTAGAGCGGTATATCCTCTCCCGCAAGCCCGTCGGGATAGCCCTTGCCGTCGTAGCGTTCATGGTGCCAACGTGCGCCATATTCGATATCCTTGACCTCGTTCATGTTCTGCAATATATCGAAGCCCGCTTCCGTGTGATTCTTTATTATGGAATATTCCTCGTCGGTAAGCTTGCCGGGCTTGTTTATAATGCTGTCTGCAATACCTATCTTTCCTATATCGTGGAGAGTTGCCATATAATATATGGAACCCTGCTCCTCCTCGCTCAACCCTGCCTTTTGCGCAAGGAGACGGGAATATTCCGCCACGCGGGTGGAATGACCCATGGTATATTTATCCTTGGCTTCGATGGTATGTACAAGTGTCTCCATAGCCTGATAGGTAAGTTTCTGCGTTTTAAGGCGAGATTCGTCTATCTCCTGCTGACGCGCAACATATTTGCGTATGGTATCAACAGCTGCCATGACCAGCATAAATACAGCGCCGACGCAGGTGATGGTCACGGTAAAGTCAACGTCCTTGCGTACATAGAGTATCATCTGAAGAACAGAGCACGCCGCAAATGCGATAAATCCGTAAATAATAAGGTTATATTCCTTGACAAAGCCCCTTTTTATATCAAGTAGGAGAGATATGACGATGCAGAGTATCTCCACAGCAAAAATAAAGTGCATTACGGGAAGCAGGTCGTTAAAATCAGCGATACCCGCCGCCTGCAATACGGAAGTCAATATGAAAAATACCGTTGCCGCGACCATTATGGGGCGGTAAAAATATGCGTACCGCTTTTTCTGTGTATTGTTTATAAACATTATGCAGGGGATAGAGAAAAGATACAGAGAAAAATACGTCATATGTCCTGCCAAGGATATATTGCGGTAATACAGCTGTCTTATAGGCAGCTGGGAAAGCATCCAGACCGCAAGAAAAAGTATTCCCCAGCCAAGATATCCCAGATTAAACCTGCTGCTTGTCTTTATGCTCATTATACCGTCGATGATTATGCTGCACACCGCAAGAACAAGTATAAAAAGCGCGCTTATTACCTCGAATATGTTTTCCTTTGCCAAATGCCGCCATATACCGAAATCTGTGCCGTAATATACCTCGCGTATCATGCCGGTATAGTCCGAATGAGTGGTCATTGAGACGGTAATATTCCTGCCGAAGTCCTCGGCGGTAAGCGGAAGTAAAATATACGCGCTTACACTGTTTTTGCCCCAAAGACGTGAATCCTCGGTGGAGTACGTCTCCCGGAGCCTGCCGTCAATATAAATTTCCATATCCTGCTTGTTGGAGCGGAAGCAAAGCCACGGCGTAATATCGCCCATAGAGAAATCCCTGGGCAGCACGCCTGTTATTGTCACGGTTTCGCCCCGTTCCGCTTCGACCGTTCCGGGAACGCTGACGGGAACGGTGCTGCCGTCCTCCATTACCCGCTGCCAGCTTATATCAAGCTGACCGCAGGTCACGGTCTCGCTCTGACTTTCATCGGGCAGAACGATAATTCCGACGGTAAAAAACACGATGACTGCGAT
>JBJEQM010000378.1:0-4513 GCA_051881755.1 Oscillospiraceae bacterium | reverse complement strand
CCATGAGATAAGAACGCCTATCAATGCCGTGCTGGGCATGAACGAAATGATTATGCGCGAATCAGGCGAAAAGCAGATAGTGGAATACGCCGCCAATATACAGAGCGCGGGCAGAACGCTCCTTTCCATTATAAACGATATCCTTGACCTGTCCAAGATAGAATCGGGCAAGATGGAGATAGTTCCCGTTGAATATGAAGTTAGCTCCCTTGTGAACGACATAGTAAACATGGTAAAGATAAGGGCGGAAAAGAAAAATCTCAAATTTATCCCCGAGATAGACGAAAAGATACCGTCGGTGCTTTACGGTGACGATGTCCGCATGAGACAGATAATCACCAATATCCTTACAAATGCGGTCAAGTATACCCCCGAGGGTTACGTTCGGCTGAGAATGAAGGCGGTACAGATACAGGACGGTATCCTGCGGCTGGAGGTCAGCGTTTCCGACACGGGAATCGGTATCAAGGAAGAGGATATGGGCAAGCTGTTCACCTCGTTCCAGCGTCTCGATCAGGAAAGGAACCGCAGCATTGAGGGTACGGGTCTGGGCATTACCATCGTTCAGAGGCTGCTGAATATGATGGGCAGCGAGCTGAATGTTTCCAGCGTTTACGGCGTAGGCTCCACGTTCTCCTTTGTTGTGGATCAGAAAATAGTCAAAGCCGAGCCTATGGGCAATTTTGAGCAGCGCTTCAAAGCGTCTGCCGAGAATATCTCCGAAAGCGCGTCCAAAACCGCCCCAGATGTTCGTATTCTCGTTGTTGACGATAACGAGACCAACCTGCTCGTTGCCAAGAGCCTGCTCAAACGCACTCTTGCCAAGGTGGAGACCGCTCCAAGCGGCAAGGAATGTATAGAGCTGCTGAAAAATCATATTTACGATATAGTTTTCCTTGACCACATGATGCCCGAAATGGACGGCATTGAAACGCTGAAAAAGATAAAGGATGAGCAGCTTGCTGTGGGAACGGTATTTATCGCTCTTACAGCCAATGCGGTCCACGGCGCAAAGCAGACCTATCTTGACGCGGGCTTTGACGATTATCTCTCCAAGCCGTTTACGGGTCACGATATTGAAAAATGTCTTTTCAGCCATATAAGCAGGGATATGATAAAGATATCCGATTCCGACGGCAGCGGCGCTCCCACGGAAAATACGGGCACCTCCGCCGATGTCGGCTCGGCGCTTGATATCGAAGCGGCGCTTGAACGGCTTGACGGCGATACCGAAGCGTATATGAACGCCGTTTATAATCTCTGCGACAATAACAGATGCAACGATCTGGAGCTTGATTATAATTTCAAGGACTTCAAGAGCTATGGTGTAAATCTGAAAAAGGCGTTGGAGGACGCTGAAAATGCAGGACTTACGGATATTGCAGACGCTGCCAAAAAGCTGATCAACGCTGTTGACGGCAAGGATACGTCCTATATTGCAGCAAATCATAATAATTTTATAAAAATGTACCGCAAGGCTGCGGAAAATATTGAAGAAGCGGCGCACAGATATTTTTCATGATCGTTTTTTCAAACGGAGGGTAAATCATGCTTGATTTTATAAAGGAACTTAAACACGATGCAGAAAATACCGACGGCAAAACTATCGGACTTCTCACAATTTCGGTGGGTTTTATCAGCTTGTTTATGTGTGTGCTGAACCTTATCACACATTCTTATAAAATGGCTGCAATAACCGGAGCGCTGGGCGCATGGTGCATCATAAACTTTATTGTATATAAAAAGACGAAAAGCTTTGCTGCCATAAGCATAAATACGCTGACAGCAATAGGCGTTATGATGATGTATTTTGTGGTAACGGGCGGAAAGGACGGCTTCAGCATAGTATGGCTGCTGCTTGTTCCTCCCATAGGCATATTCTTTTACAAGCTTCTTTACGGAGGCGTATTCAGTATCCTGCTGTGTATCCTTACCGCGGCATATATGTGGTCTCCGCTCCATGAGCTGGGATATGCTTATTCCGATACATACCTTCTGAGATTCCCTATCGTATATTTATTTGATACTATTGTATGCATTTACATAAATTATACATTACTTAAATTCAGACAAAGACAGGCGTCTCTCATTGATATGGAACAGCAGGCAAGCAGCACCAAAAGCGACTTCCTTGCCAATATGAGCCATGAGATAAGGACTCCACTGAACTCCGTGATCGGTATGTGTGAGCTTATACTCCGCGAAAACGATATAAGCGATACCGTAAGAGACTACTGCTTCAATATACAAAATTCGGGCAGAAGCCTGCTCTCCATTATAAACGATATCCTCGACTTTTCCAAGATAGAATCCGGAAAGATGGAGCTTATTACAGAGGACTTCAACATTGCCTCCACGCTGAATGACGTAATAAACATGGCGCTCACAAGAAAATCCGACAAGCCCATTGAAATAATCGTCAAGTGCGACCCCGATATACCCGTGGGACTTCTGGGCGACGAGCTGAGAATACGTCAGGTCATGATAAACCTTGTGACAAACGCTATAAAATTCACCAACAGAGGCTGTGTTGTGATACGCGTTTCCCAGACCAAGCATGACTACGGCATAAATCTGTCCGTCTCCGTTTCCGATACGGGTATCGGCATTACTCCCGAGGGTCTTGAAAAGCTGTTCAACAGCTTCCAGCAGGTGAACACAAAGAAAAACCGCTCTGTAGAGGGTACGGGTCTCGGACTTGCCATCTCCAGAAATCTTATTACAAGCATGGGCGGATTTATCAATGTATCCAGCGTTTACGGCTCCGGCTCGGAGTTCAGATTTGTTGTCCCGCTTAAGGTCTCCAATCCCGCTCCCTTCGTTTCTATCAAGGAGCCCGAGAAAATACACGCCGCCTGCTTTATCGACATGACAAAATTCACAATGCCGAGGGTTTACAAGGAATATGCCTCGCTTATCTCCGAGCTTCGCACGGAGCTTAATACCGATTTTGAGATGTTCGATTCCATTGCGGCGCTGCAGCGTGCGGTCTCCGAGAAAAAATATACGCACATTTTTGCAGAAAGAGAGGAATACTCCACAAACTGCAAATTCTTTGAGGGCTTGCCCGATGAGACCGAGGTGATCGTCGTTCAGGACAGACTCAACGCCATCGAGCTGCCGTCTAAGATAAAATGTATCTTCAAGCCGTTCTATGTTATGACAGCCGCTTCCGTATTCAACAACGAAAAGATGCTTGCCAACATCAACGAGCGGCGCAATTCCACCATACGCTTTGTTGCGCCTAAGGCAAGAGTGCTGGTGGTCGATGATAATGTTATCAACCTTAAAGTCGCGGTGGGTCTTATGCGTCCTTATCATATGCAGGTGCTTACCGTTGACAGCGGACAGGCGGCAATTTCCATGCTCCGCTCCAAGGATATCGATATTGTATTTATGGACCACATGATGCCCGAAATGGACGGCATCGAAGCTACAAAGGCTATCAGAAGCATGGAGGGCTCCTACTATAAAAATCTGCCCATTATCGCCCTGACAGCCAATGCCGTAAACGGCGTAAGGGATATGTATATCGAGGCGGGACTCAACGACTTTATTGCAAAGCCCATTGAGCTTTCCACCCTTGACCGAGTGCTGAAAACATGGCTGCCGCGGGAGCTTTTACAGACTCCCTCACCCAGAAGCGAACGCGCGCCTGTCAAGGAGCGCCGCAGTACGGATAAGCCAAAGGAAAAGCCTAAGGCGGGAAACGAGCTTCTCAGCGCCGATATCGGCATGAACTACACGGGCGGAGATGTGGACGCATATAACGAGATACTGGAAGTCTATGTGCGCAAGGCACAGGAAAAGCACGACTATATACAGCAGCTTTTCAACGAAAAATCATGGAAAAATTATGTTATCGAGGTACACGCTCTGAAAAGCTCGTCTCTGACCGTAGGCTCAAAGCCGCTGTCCGAGCTTGCAAAGGAGCTTGAACTCGCCGGCAAAGCCGAAAATTACAGTCTTATTGAGGAAAAGAACGGCGCTATGCTGGAAATGTATACGCAGGTGGCACAGCTTGGCAGGCAGTATCTGAAGCTTGACGATAAACCGGCAGAGGAGGCTCCCGCCGCGCCCGATATAGAAGCTCTCACCGCTATAACGGCGGAAAAGGCAGGGGAATTTATCGAGAGGATAAAATCTGCCTGCGAGATGTTCGACGGCGACGAGGTATCCAAGATATGCGATGAGGTATCCCAGTATGCTGTTGGAGATATTGCCCTCAAACCGCTGTTTGACGCCGTAAAGTCCGACACAGATGATTTTGAGTATGACAGCGCGGTGGAAAAAGCGGCGGCGATATATGATAAGATAAAATCGTGATTTTTGGAAAGGAACATTTACTATTGCTATGGATAAGAAAAAAGTAGGTATTCTTGCCGAATGCGTCTGCGACCTGCCCAAAAGCGTTCTGCTCAATCATGGCATTGATATTATTTATTTTTTGGTAGAGACCGAAAACGGTGTTTTCACCGACACAGACGAGATAACGGCGGAAAATGTTATAGAT
>JBJEQM010000377.1:0-4526 GCA_051881755.1 Oscillospiraceae bacterium | reverse complement strand
GTCATTTTTATTGTAAACTTTCACAATTCCTATTGCCATAAGCGCCGCGGTATGGTATACTATTTATAAATATATTAAAGGAGATACCGATATGCTTTACATATGCTACCCCAAATGCACCACCTGCAAAAAGGCGGAGAAATGGCTGTGTGACAACAATATACAATATACAAAGCGCGATATAAAGGAGCAGAACCCGTCATACGATGAGCTGAAAGAGTGGTATCACAAAAGCGGACTGCCGCTGAAACGCTTTTTCAACACAAGCGGCACGCTGTATAAGACCATGGAGCTTGCCAAAAAGCTGCCCGATATGTCCGAAGAGGAGCAGCTGCGTCTGCTTGCCACGGACGGTATGCTGGTGAAACGCCCCATAATTGTGGACGGGGACACCGTGCTGACGGGCTTTAAGGAGAGCGAGTGGGAAAAGCTGAAATGACGGTCACATTCATACGGCTGAATATGTTCGAGCACATCAGCTCGGACGCCATGAAGCCGCTGCTTTTCGGCATTATAAAAAGTCACACAACCTCCGATGTACATATCGACTTCATCGACGAGCGTGTTGAAAAGCTGCCCGACAGCATTAATTCGGATATAATCGCATTTTCCGTGGAGACCTACACCGCCAAGCGCGCCTATATCCTTGCGAAAAAGTACAAGCGCGATACAAATATTATCGTTATGGGCGGCTTTCACGCCTGCGTTATGCCCGAGGAAATGCTGAAATATGCGGACACGGTCATAACGGGTGACGCGGAGGGCGCGTGGGAGGAGTTCCTCGCGGACTGCAAAGCCGGTGCGCCGAAAAAGATATACCGCTCCGACGAGAGCCGTCCGTTAGAGATACTCCGCGATGATCCGTCGGTATATAAACATAAATACTACGGTATCGGCGTGTATCAGATATCACGCGGCTGCAAATTTAACTGCGGATTTTGCTCCATAAAGACAATGTATAAGTGCGTGCGGAGAAAGTCCGCGGACATGATATACGATGAGCTGAAAAGCGCTCGGGAGAAGATAATTTTTTTCGTGGACGACAATCTTTTTTACGATAAAGCGTCCGCGTTGAAGCTTTTCCGCAAAATAGCACCGCTGAAAAAGAAGTGGGCGTGTCAGATAAGCATGGACGCCGCCCGCGACGACGAGCTGCTTACGGAGATGAAGCGTGCGGGCTGCTTCCTTGTGCTAATGGGCTTTGAGAGCCTTAACGCCGACAGCTTGGGCGAGATGCACAAGGCGGCAAATATGGCGCGTGATTATGAGGACATTATTGCGGGGATATATCGTCACGGCTTGCTTATTTACGGCACGTTCGTCCTCGGCTGCGACGGCGACGGCAAGGACGTTTTCCGCCGCACCTTTGACTTTGCGGTGAAAAACAAAATGGCGGTGACAAACTTCAATCCGCTGATACCAATGCCGGGCACGGAGGTCTATCGGCGCATGGAGGAGCAGGGTCGGCTGCGGTACAAAAAGTGGTGGCTGTCGGACAAGTACCGCTACGGCGAAACGGCGTTCCTGCCTAAAAATATGTCTCCCGATGAACTGAGAAAAGGCTGTCTGAAAATGCGCACGGATTTTTACTCCGCGCGGTGCATTATAAAGCGGCTGTTTTCCAATCCGATAAATTTTATACCGCTTAACTTTTTTGTGTTCATACTGGCAAACATCATTTCGCACCGCGAGATACTGAAAAAACAGGGGCAGCTGCTTGGGGGTATACTGAATGAAACTGACGTTGATAAAACCTAATATCGGACGGCGGGAGCACAGCCTTTACGTTGACGAGGCACGTATGGAGCCGCTGCAGCTTGGTATCTTGGCGGCGCTGACCCCTCCCGACTTTGACGTTGTACTTTATGACGACCGCATGGAAAAGATACCCTACGACGAGCCAACGGACATTGTGGCTATCACCGTGGAAACATTTACCGCCCGCCGCGCCTATGAGATAAGCGAGGAGTACCACAGGCGTGGAGTAAAGGTGGTCATGGGCGGTATGCACGTTATGCTTATCCCAGAGGAGGTCATGGAGCACTGCGACAGCATTATCGTGGGCGACGCGGAGCCTGTGTGGGGGCAAATGCTGGACGACCTAAAGCAGAGTCAGCTGAAAAGGCGGTATGATGTTATACAGCCCACCTGTCCGCAAATGAATGTTATCACCCGCCGCGATATTTTCGAGGGCAAGGGGTATCTGCCCATAACGCTGCTGCAATTTTCAAGAGGGTGCAGCCATAAGTGCAGCTTCTGCGCATCGTCGGTATATTTTAAGGCGCGGCATTTCTGCCGTCCCGTTGGGGACGTTATAAAGGAGATAAAGTCCCAAAAAAGAAAGCTGCTTTTCTTTGTGGACGATAATATTGTATGCGACCGCGAAAGGGCAAAGGAGCTTTTCCGCGCGCTGATACCGCTGAAAATACACTGGGTAAGTCAGGGCAGCATTGATATGCTGAATGACAGCGAGCTTATGTCACTTATGGTAAAAAGCGGCTGCTTAGGGCTCGTTATCGGCTTTGAGTCCATTTCGCCGCAGTGCATTTCCGAGATGAACAAGGGTACAAACAAAAAAGGCTCGGCGGAGATGTACAAATCGGAAATAGAGCAGCTGCGCAAGTGGGGCTTGCAGACATGGGCGGCGTTTACCGTGGGTCACGATGGCGACACGGTTGAGTCTATCCGCGCCACCTGTGATTTTGCCATAAAAAACAAGTTCACCTTTGCGGCGTTCAATATATTGATGCCCTATCCCAACACGCCGCTGTACGAAAAAATGGAGCGTGAGGGACGTCTGCTGTACGGCGGAAAATGGTGGCTCCATGAGGACTACCGCTTCAACTACGCAAGCATTGTGCCGAAAAATATGTCCCCCGAGGAGCTGACGGAAATATCCTTTGACTGCCGCCGACGGTTTAACAGCCCCATGTCCATTTTCACCCGCGCGTTAGAGCCGCGTACAAATCTGCGCACGCCCTACCGCTTCGGGACGTATCTTATATACAACCCTCTTTTCCGCAAAGAGGTTTTCAAAAAGCAGGGCATGAAATTCGGTCTGAAAGGCGGCGATGACAATGCTTAAAGGCAAGATACTGCCCGTGAGCGAGTTTTCACAGGCGGATATTTCCGCCATGTATGCGCTTATGGCGGAGTTTTACGATGATACGGACGAGCAGGTGTTCCTCTGCGATTTTCACGACAAGGACTACTGTCTTGCGCTGTATCATGATACCGACGGGCTTGTTGGTTTTACAACGCAAAAGGTCATGGAGTTGGACGTGGACGGACGCATTGTACACGGTATTTTCTCGGGCGATACCATTATACACAAGTCACACTGGGGCGATATTGAGCTGTTTAAGGTGTGGTCGCGGTTTTGGTTTGAGTACGCGGGGCGGTATGATGAATTTTACTGGTTTCTGATATGCAAGGGGTACAAAACTTATCGTATACTGCCCCTGTTCTGGACGGAGTTTTATCCCTGCCGCGGCAAGGACACGCCCGAAGATATGCAGAAGATAATTGACGCTTACGCGGAAAAATTATACCCCGATGAGTACGATAAAACCGACGGCGTTATAAAGTACGACCACATCAAGGACAAGCTTAAAGCGGGCGTTGCGGACGTTGGCGAGCATGAGCTGAAAAACAAGGATATTGCCTTTTTCTGCGAGAGAAATCCCTGTCACGCGGACGGAAACGACCTTGCATGTATCGCGAAAATAGATAAGTCCGCGCTGAAAAAGCGCGCCGTGGAGCTGCTGTTCAAATGAGCGTGAAATGTAAGATATTAAACGGCATATGTCGGCTTGTATACAGCAAGGAATACCGCCGATTTATGTCCGTGAGGGATATAAAGCGCGAGCAGGAAAGCTATCTTTTTGACCTGCTTGATAAAAACAAGAATACCATATACGGGCGGAAATTCCGCTTTGAGGATATACATAATTACAGTGACTTTGCGGAGAATGTGCCGTTGACAAAATACGAGGACTATGAGCCGTACATTGATATGATATGCCGCGGCGAGAAAGCCGTCCTGACCGCCGAGGACGTGCTTCTTATGGAGCTGACAAGCGGCTCGTCGGGGGGCAGAAAAATGATACCCTACACGCCCTCGTTAAAGCGCGAGTTTCAGCGGGGGATAATGCCGTGGCTGTGCGATATTTACACCAAGGTCAAGGGCGCGGACGGGGGGAAAAGCTACTGGTCGATAACGCCCGTGACCAAAGGTAAAAGCTTCACCGAGTGCGGTATTCCCGTCGGCTTTGAGGAGGACAGCGAGTATTTCGGCAGGATAGTACAGCGCATTATGAACGCCCTTTTTGCCGTGGACGGCAGGGTGAAATTCTCCCGCGATACTAACATCTTTTACCTTGATACCGCCGAGCAGCTTTTGCGGTGTAATGAGCTGACCCTGATATCCGTGTGGAGCCCGTCATTTCTGACCATACTTTGCGGATATATCCGCGATAATGCGGAGCGGCTCAGCGAAAATATACCGAAAAATAAGCGCGGTGAGT
>JBJEQM010000376.1:0-4536 GCA_051881755.1 Oscillospiraceae bacterium | reverse complement strand
ACCCACGACCTCCGCCGTGACAGGGCGGCGTTCTAACCAGCTGAACTACCAGGCCAGTGGTGGGAACAATAGGGCTCGAACCTATGACCCTCTGCTTGTAAGGCAGATGCTCTCCCAGCTGAGCTATGCTCCCACATCGTATTGAAGAGCACGTTTTTTACGTTCTCCCCAAGTGACGTATTTTATTATACACTATCAAATCATATTTGTCAAGGGTTTTTTGAAAAAAATTTTATTTTTGCGATTTTATTTTATGAGGGCTCTTACTTCCTCACGAGTGAAATGATATTTCTTATCGCAGAAATGACAGCAGACCTCGGTGACCTCGTCCTCGTCCGCCATTTTTGTCAGCTCCTCCCTGCCGAGACTGATAAGTGCTTTCTCAACGCGTTCCTTGCTGCAATCACATTTATATGCACAAGAAAGCTCATCCAGAACATTCGGCTCCAATCCGTCAAGAACTTTCATGGCAATTTCTTCAGCGGACATACCCGAAGTAAGCATCTGCGTTACCGACGGGAGAGTTTTTACATTATTCTCCAGCGTATCAATACAAGCGTCGTCCGCAAAGGGCAGCAGCTGTACAAGGTATCCTCCCGCCGCCTTGACGCTCAGGTCGGTATCAACAAGCACGCCCAGACCGCACACGGTAGGTATCTGCTCACTGGTTGCAAAATAGTTGGCAATATCCTCCGCTATCTCGCCCGAAACGATAGGCACCTGTCCCACATACGGCTCTTTCAGCCCCAGATCCTTTACAACGGACAGAGTACCCTGTCTGCCCACAGCGCCCGCAACGTCCAGCTTGCCGTATTGATTCAGCGGTATCTCCACGATATTGTTGCCCACATAGGATTTAACGTTGCCGCGGCTGTCCGATACCGCAACAAGTATACCCGCAGGACCGTCGCCGTTGAGCCTTATGGTAACTGTATCATTATCCCCTTTCAGCCCCAGACCGATAAGTGAGGCTGCTATGGAAAGTCTGCCAAGAGCCGCAGTCACCACCGCCGAGGGCTTGTGTATGCGCTCTATTTCCGATACGATGTCCGTAGCGTCTATGGCAGTAGCCACCACGGAAGCGTCCTTTGATATTGTTCTAACGATCTTTGCCATTGTATTATCCTTTCAAAAAAACGCCGCCGCAAACGCAGGATGACCTGCCGTCGCAGACGGCGCACCTTTATTTTATTTTTCTCGCCACATATACTATCTTCTCGCTGTCGGGACGAACGGGGTCTGTGGTATCGTAATCATATTTTCCCACGACCTCCATGCCGTTATCCGCAAGAGCCTGCTCAATAATATCATCGTCAAAGGCTATCTCGGAGAAGCCCTCCTCGTACCGCTTATAGCTGCCGTCCTGCTGCTTTTCAAAAAAGTCAAGGCAGATATCAACGCGGTCATTCTCCGCGGTGTATGCGTTCTGCCACACACAGTAAACGTCCTCCATATCGTATACAAAGGTGTTGTTTCCAAGTATATTGCGGTGCTTGTAGGTTGTATTCACATCAAATATAAAAAGCCCATGCGGCTCACAAAACAGCGATACCCTGCTTATTGTCCGACGTATGGCATCAAGGTCTGGCAGATGATTGAGACTGTCCAGCGCGCAGATGGTCACGTCGATAGTACCGAACATATCAAGCTCGGTCATGTCCTGACAAAGATACTGTATATTCAGACCGCTGTCGAATTTCTTGTCCAGAGCCTCGTTGAGCATTTCCTCGGAGCCGTCCACGGCGATAACGTCGTAGCCCATGCGGCACATCTCCTCGGACAGACTTCCCGTTCCGCAGGCAAGGTCAAGCAGGATATTTTTCCTGCCGCCGTGCTTTTTGATAAGCATATCGAAATATTCCGCCCTGTCCTTATAGGAAATATTTTCCGTCAGTATATCATAATAATACGCAAAGCAGCCGTATCCGCTCATTCCTTGTTTTCGCCCTGCTCTTCCTGCTCCTTAAGACGCTTGAAAACGAGAGCGTAGCCGTCACTGCCGTAGTTGAGAGTCCTGTTCACGCGGCTGATGGTAGCCGTGCTTGCGCCCGTGGTGGAGACAATGTCGCTGTAAACATTCTTGCTCACCAGCATTTTCGCCACCTGCATTCTCTGTGAAAGCGCCTTTAACTCTATAACCGTGCAGAGATCCTCAAAAAAGGCGTAACATTCCTCTGTAGTTTTAAGGGTAAGGATCGCTTTGAAAAGGTCGTCCATGTGTTCGTCTCTAAGCTTGTTATTCATATCGGGCACTCCATTCACTATAAGGTAATAAATTTCCAACGAAAATCTTTGTATTCATATTTTAACACATTATAGTGAAAAAGTAAAGGGCTTTTTTGAAATAATTTATTAAAGCAATATCCCGCAATTCTCCATCGCGGGATATTTATATTATACTATTTACTCAACATCGTTTCTGACAATATCTTCAAGAGTTTCCCTCTTTACCACAACGCGTGACTCGCCGCCGCTGACCATTACAACAGCAGGCTTGGGTATCCTGTTGTAGTTGGAGGACATGGAGTAATTATACGCGCCCGTAGCAAGTACAGCCATTATATCCCCTGCCTCAACGTGCTGTACGGGCATATTCTCACCGATAAGGTCGCCGCTCTCACAGCACTTGCCTGCAAGTGTGATAGTCTCGGTCTTGGGCTCGCCCGCTCTGTTGGCGACCTCAATATCATACTGTGATTTGTACAGCGCATAGCGTGGATTGTCGGTCATACCGCCGTCAACGGAAACGTAGGTGCGGATATTGGGTATCTCCTTGATGCCGCCGACGGTGTACAGAGTAAGACCTGCGGGAGCCGCGATGGAACGTCCCGGCTCGATAAGTATAAAGGGACGGTTTACGTTTTTCTCCGCGCATATCTCGCTGACCTTTGCGGAAACGCTCTCCATGAATTTCTCGTTTGCCGTAGGAACATCGCTGTCAACGTACTTTATACCGAAGCCGCCGCCCAGATTAAGCTCCTTTACCTCAAAACCAAGCTCATCCTTTATCTTGGCAATAAATGTCAGCATTACCTCTGCCGCGTGAACGAATGGGTCAATATCAAATATCTGGCTGCCGATGTGACAATGTAAACCAACAAGGTCAACGTTATCAAGCTTTATCGCCGCCTTGACCGCCTCGAAAGCCTCGCCCGTTTCAAGAGCAAAGCCGAACTTGCTGTCTATCTGACCCGTCTTTACGAAGTCGTGTGTGTGCGCGTCGATACCGGGCTTGATACGGTACATGATGTTAGCCTTTTTGCCTGCTTTTTCCGCCAGCTTGTTAAGGCGCTCCAGCTCGAAAATGTTGTCCACGATAATTCTGCCAACATTCTTTTCCAAAGCCATTTCAAGCTCCCAATCGGTCTTGTTGTTGCCGTGGAAGCATATCCTGTCCATTGGGAAGCCTGCGCTGTCGGCTGTATACAATTCTCCGCCTGATACAACGTCCAGACCCATGTTCTCTTCTTTCATTATTTTACACATAGCCTTGCAGCAGAATGCCTTGCTGGCATAGCATACAAGTCCTGCGCCGCCGTAGTATTTCTCCATGGAGCCAACAAACTGACGGCAGTTTTCTCTGATAAGAGCCTCGTCCATAACATAGAGAGGCGGTCCGTATTTTTCCGCAAGTGCCACCGTATCAACTCCGCCGACGGCAAGATGTCCCTCCGAATTTACGCTGAGATTGTCCGATACAAACATTTTCGCTTCCTCCATTTCCGTTCCGCCGCAGATCATTCCGCCTCCGCGGTATCATCGTCCTGCGAAACCTCTTCAATAATACTTTTTATTTTTTCAACGCCCTCTCCCGTTACGGCTGAAAACTCCACAACGGTAATGTCGTCAAAATATTCTATCTCCTGCCTGAAGCCTGCCATGCGCTCCTCGCGCTCCCTTTTGCTCAGCTTGTCCGCCTTTGTCAGCACTATGACAAAGGGCAGCTCGTTGTCTATCATAAAATTTATCATGTGCAGGTCGTCCGCCGAGGGCGCGTGACGCATATCTATAAGCTGGAACACCAGCGTGATGTCCCTGTCAGACATAAGATAACCCTCAATAAGCCCCGACCAGCGAAGCTTATCGCTTTTTGCAATTTTCGCATAGCCGTATCCCGGCAGGTCTGCAAGGAAAATATCCTCCAGCTTGTAGAAATTTATGGTAGCAGTTTTACCCGGCACGGAGGATACCCTCGCCAGTGACTTGCGGTTAAATATCTTGTTTATCAGCGACGATTTTCCTACATTGGAGCGTCCTGCGAAAGCTATCTCCTTTTTTTCCGCAGGGGGAAGCTGCTTGTATTCGCCGTAAGACGCGTAAAATTCAGCCTTGTTAAAATTCACCGTACTCCCCCTTTATAATTTTATGAGCGCAGCGGATTTTCCGAATTATCCTTGCTTTTTGCCGCAGGTATATTTATCCGCTTATCTCTGCTTGGCTTCGCCATTTTTATAAGAGCATTATCCAGAACGTCTGTCAGATTTTCCGCAAAAATAAATTCAACATTATCCTTTACCGTGCTGTCGACTTCTTCAA
>JBJEQM010000375.1:0-4553 GCA_051881755.1 Oscillospiraceae bacterium | reverse complement strand
TGTAGAACTCCCTTGCAATTTCTGACATTATGTGCTATACTTGATAACAATGGAAATAATATATTTAATACAAACAATACTTACTTATATTGGAAGTATTGAATACGCACTAAATACTGGAGTAATGAAAAATGGCTGATTATAACGGCGAAAAATGTATAGTATGCGGTCTGGATTTCAATGCCGAGGACGATATTGTCGTTTGTCCCGAATGCGGCACTCCTTACCACAGGGATTGCTACATGAAAGAGGGCAGATGCGTCAACACCGAGCTCCATGAGAAAAAGGAAAGCTGGAAGCCGCAGGGAAAGAGCGCCAAGGCTTCTCCCGAGCAGGACGCTGTATGCGGCAAGTGCGGATATAAAAATCCGCCATACACTTTATTCTGCGAAAAATGCGGTTCTCCGCTCAATTCGCTCGATACACACAATGAAAATGTACGCGCTCACACCGCGCCTCTGCGCGACGACAGCGACCCAAAGGTATATAACAAAAGCTACATGGACGGCGCAGGCATTGAGATAAAGCCCTTCCTTGTGAATTTTTCCGACCCTCTCTGCGGTCTCAATCCCGAGGAGGATTACGAGGGAGTACGTCTCTGCGAGCTTGCGGACTATGTTGAAAACAACACCCACTATTATCTGCCCCTGTTCAAGCGAATGAAAGATACGGGCAGTCTTATGTCGTGGAATTTCTCCGCCATGCTCTTCCCCGAGTTTTATTTTGCAAACAGGAAAATGCCTTTTGCTGCTCTTGGAATATTCCTTGTGCGCATCGCGGCATACGCGCCTAACATTATCACGATCCTTGCGCAGCTCAACGACAGTATCGCAGGCATGATAGACCTGCGCAGCACGGCGTTCCATGTTGTGTCCATGCTTTGCTATGCGCTTATCTACGCCACGATGTTTTTCTGCGGAGCTTTTGCCAACGGACTGTATTACAAAAAAGCGGTGCGCGGTACGGCAAAGATAAAATCCTCCGTCCCGCCTCAGCAGCTGCGTCAGACTCTCCGCCGAAAAGGAGGCACCTCCGCAGTATTGCTTACTGTTGCCATTATAATCGCAGCCATATTCTATTCTTTTATACCAACGATAGCTTTGTGGGGCTTCAAGGGATAAATATTGATCTGGGGGATCGTAAATGAAAATCAAAAAAGCAGTCATCACCGCGGCAGGTCTGGGCACAAGAGTTCTGCCCGCTTCTAAGGCTATGCCCAAAGAAATGATACCTATTGTGGACAAGCCTGCAATACAGTATATCGTGGAGGAGTGCGTCCGCGCGGGTATCACGGACATACTCATTATCCTCTCCCGAGGAAAGCACGTTGTGGAGGATCACTTTGACCGCTCGCCCGACCTGGAAAAGCGTCTTGCGGAAACGGGCAAGCAGGAGCTGCTGGATCAGATGATCGGTATTGCGCAGATGGCGGACATATCATATGTGCGCCAGCAGGAGCAGCTTGGTCTCGGACACGCTATACTCTGCGCGAAAAATTTTGTTGGCAGCGACCCGTTCGCAGTGCTGTACGGCGACGATGTCATTATCGGCGAGGACCCTGCCATAGCGCAGCTCTGCCGTGCATACGATAAGTACGGAAAGGGCGTTGTAGGTATCAAGGAGTGCGCCGTGGAGGACGTTATGAAGTATTCCTCCATGAAAGTGGAGGCGCTGGGCGGCGATTGCTATGAAATAAGCGATATGATAGAAAAGCCCAAGCGCGAGCAGATATTCTCCAATTATGCCATTCTCGGCAGATGCGTGCTGCCGCCTAAGATATTCGACATACTTGAACACATACCCAAGGGCGCAAACAACGAGCTTCAGCTTACCGACGCCATGAAGCAGCTTGCGGTGAGCGAGGGCATGATAGGCGTTGATTTCACAGGCACGCGCTACGACATGGGCAACAAGCTCGGCATACTGAAAGCTGCCATTGAGGTCGGACTTTCCCGTCCCGACCTTGGAGACGGACTTGCGGAATTTATCAAGGCTAAAGCCGCCGAATTAAAGTAAAATACATAAGACCGCCGAAGAAAAACGGCGGTCTTTTTTTATCACAGCAGATTTTCGCACGCCTTGTGCATTTCCTCCAGACGGGCATACTGCTCGCTGTCCGAGGGCACAAGCTCGCGTGTCTTGCCGCAGGGAAAATCCTTACATTCCGCGCACAGGCGGATATGGTGCTCCTTGCAGCATTTGCGTATCTCGCAGTTTTTGCCGAATTTATTATGATCCGCCGAGACCGTCAGGCAGCCGTGGCAGACAATATCCTTGGGATAAAATTTCGCGCCGTCGAAAGAATACTCGGCGGCAAGATACTTTTTCATAGCTTCGTCCTCGCGGACGGTGGCGGTGTACACTGGACATTCGCCGCACATCATTCCGCAGCATGATACCATTTCCATAGTTAAACTTCCTTTCGATCCGGATGTATTTATCATATCATATTTTGTGCAAAAGGTCAAGCGTTACGGCAAATCCGCAGGAAAGCCGTTCAATACTAAGGAATCGCTGATCAATTCGAGGCGATCATAAATAATTTTGCTGATATTTCGGAGGAATATATTGCCAAATATTTTTGGAATATAACGTTGGATTTTATACAATATTATGAAAATTTGGAAAATATAATAAAAATATTGACTTTTTTTAACAATAATGGTAAAATCAATTATAACGTTCTTTTCGCGTAAAATTGGGGTGAAACAAAGTGCGAAATCGCATACTGGATATTTCGCTGATAATTGGTCTTATCATTATAATTTTTATAGCCTGCTCGGCATATTTTAAATTTTCCTCGGAGCAGATATTTCAGGAAAGCTCCAACCATCTGCAGGAGATATACCTGCAGGCAAACCGCTCATTCAACAATCTTGTATCGCGGCAGTGGATGAACCTTGAAATGTGGGCGCCGTATATCCGTGACACCGACGAGGACAAAGCCTCCGATTATCTGACGGAACAGCAGGAAAAATGGGATTTTACCGACTTCTACTTCATCTCCCGCAACGGCGATTACATAACCCTCAGCGGCAGAAGCGGATATATCTCGCTGGGCGAGGAGTTGTCGGGGCTTGTGGAAAACAAGGAAAATGCAGTCATTGATGCCACCCTCCCCAACAGTCCCGAGCTGAAGGTCTTTGCCGTGCCGACGGACAGAGACACCTTCCGCGGCTTTGAATATGAGATAATCGCCGTAAGCTTCAGCAACAGCGATATTGTAGCTTATCTCGACGTTTCGGTATTCAACAACCTTGCCAGAAGCTATGTTATTTATCCCAACGGACGGGTCATGATCGACAATGCGGGACAGAACAACCGCAGTATTTTCAACTTCTATGCCATGCTGGACGAAAGATCCGGTATGAGCGCCCAACAGCTGGACGACCTGCGCAGCAGGATAAAAAACAGAGAAGAGGGCGTTATGCTGCTGAATATCGGCGGAGTAAAGCATTATCTTGTATACAGCCCCGTGGAATCTCAGAACTGGACAGTAATGGGTCTTGTTCCTGCCGATGTTGTAAACGCAAGCCTGAATCGTCTGCAGCGAACGTCTCTGATAGTGGTATTCGGCATCTGCGTCGCCATATTATTCACGGTCACTGCGGTAATTATCCGCAAAAACCGCATTACCATATCCGAAAAGGAGACCGAGCTGCTGTACCGTGAGGAGCTGTTCAGCACCCTCTCCAACAACGTTGACGATGTATTCGTTATGCTGGACGCGGGCACCTATAAAGCGGAATATATCACTCCCAACATCGACAATATACTCGGGATATCCGCAAAGGAAGCCTGCGCCGATATTTACGCGGTGGATATGCTTACTAAAGACAAGGACACCGTAAGCATCATCGAACAGCTCTCCGATATAGGACGGCATCAGCGCCGCGAGTGGGAACGAGAATATACAAACCGCAAAACGGGAGAATCACGCTGGTTCCATGTGCTGGTCTACCGCACCGAGATAAACGGGTCGGACAAGTATATTTTTGTCCTTTCCGACCGCACCAAGGAAAAGCAGATGACCCTTACGCTGAAAAACGCGCTGGAGATAGCCCGAAATGCCAATCAGGCAAAAAGCAACTTTCTCGCTAACATATCCCACGATATACGCACGCCTATGAACGCCATAGTCGGCTTTTCCATTCTCCTGAGCAGAGACGCGGACAATCCCGATAAGGTACGGGAATATACCAAAAAGATAGTCTGCTCGGGTCAGCATCTGCTGGGGCTTATCAGCGATATACTCGATATGAGCAAGATCGAAAGCGGTCAGACCTCCCTCAATATGTCGGAGTTCCGTCTCACCGATATTTCCGAGGAAATAATGAGCATTGTCCAGCCTCAGGCAAAGGTAAAGCACCAGCATTTTGAACTGCACACCAAGGGCTTTATGCCCTACCGCGTTATCGGTGATAAAACCAAAATAAGTCAGATACTCCTCAATCTTCTCTCCAACGCCATAAAATACACCCCCGAGGGCGGCAGTATAACCTTCACGAGCGAGGGCATAGAGCAGCGTTCCGCGGGCAGAGTACATCTGCGCT